>NZ_JBMLTR010000122.1:0-17615 GCF_049239865.1 Aquidulcibacter sp. | reverse complement strand
CAAAAGCCCATGGGCGTTTTGGCTTCGGCATGATGGCCCGGTGGCCGTGTCGCACAAAATGCCCGATCAAACGCGCCTTTCATCAAGCCGTCGACCCCGGCGATTACTGCGCCCACGCCCCGCTGTGCTGCTTCTATTGAACCAGCGGACAAGTAAGTATCTGGATCAAGCTGGCGGCTGCGCGCCCCTGCCGCTGGCTCCAGGCGGATGATTTCCTCAATCAAGGCCTTGGGGTGCACCCGCGCAATATCGTCAACCTGGCCCAGCGGTGCTTGGAGACGGATCAAATCCGGACAGGCCGCTTCGCTTAAGGCCTCCAAGACCACCCGCAAGCGCTCTGGCGATTCTGGATGACCGGCTGGGGGGCGGTGCTCAAAGCAGGCCGCATGGGTGATAAGAGCAGTTTTTCCCATGAGTTTGCCGATCCTTTAGCTGTACCTTTGATCGTTGGCTTAGAAGCGTCGCTATCCTACTTTAGGCTAGTCCGTCTACCGGACCTGCGCAAACCGATCCACATAATCTGTCATGATGCCATCTGCCCCGCGCGCAATCAGATCGCGCATTTCTTTACGCTCATTGATCGTCCAATATTGGACTTTGAGACCGCGGGATTTGGCGGTTGCGATAAAATGCGGATCGGTCAGATCAAAGCCCGCGGCATAGGTAGGAATCTGAAGCGCGACGCCGGGGGATTGGATAAAGCGCGAAAGGCGTAAATGAGACGCGATCAAAAATAGGCGCACCTCATCACCGGAATAGGCCGTGGCAACCTTGGGACACGCCTTTCGAAACGTCTTCATCGCCCCATCATGAAAGGACGCCACAATCACCCGATTGGTTTCGTCAAACTGGCTGATCAACTGGCACAGACGTGTGCTGGCCGCTTTTTTGTCATTCTTGATTTCGATCACCCAACGCTTGGCTGGGAAGCGCGTGAAGGCTTGCTCCAGCCGCGCGATCTTAATCCCCTTGCCGCGAAAGGATTGGCCATCAATCACGGTATGATAGCCAGAATCAGCCTGTTGCAGCTCCGCCCACGTCTTGGCAGCAATCGGGCCCTTCATGTCGGTGATGCGGTCCAAGGTGTCGTCATGGTGCAGGACCAAAACGCCGTCCTTGGTCAACTGCAGATCAATCTCCAACACATCTGCGCCCATCGCGTCTGCCAGTTGCAGGGCTTCCAGCGTATCTGGGGGTGCATGGCCCTGCCCGCCACCATGGGCGATGTTCTCAATCGTGCCGGGTTTCAGCCCGGCAAAATACGGATGCTGCACTGGGGCCGGTGCCGGCCAAGCCGCCACAACCGATAATGCAATCCCCACCAAAACCAAAACGACCCAACGACGCCGCATCACTCCACCCCTCAACGACCCCGCCCCATGGCAAGTTTAGCCCTTATGCAGCCTGTGACATGCCATGGCTAGCGAGGCTGTTGCAAGTTGGGCTAGAAGACAGGCCTTAGTGATCTCTGCCACCCCAGAAAGAAAAAGTGCCAATGTCTTCCATGGAACCGACAAACCTGCGCCGTCTTGGCAAAAGCGACTTGATGATTACGAGCCTCGGCTGGGGCATGTGGCGTTTTGCCGGCATTGAGGTGAAGGCCGCGCAAGAGCTAGTCGAATCGGTTTTTGAGGCCGGGATCAATTTCTTCGACACCGCCGACATTTATGGCTTTAAGAACCCACAAGTTGGCTTTGGCGACGCCGAAGCTTTGTTGGGTGAGGTGTTCAAGCAAGCACCAGGCTTACGGTCTAAAATGGTTCTGGCCAGCAAGGGCGGGATCATTCCACCAACGCCCTATAATTCCAGCTATGACTATCTGGTCAAGGCGTGCGAAGCCTCGCTGCGCCGCCTCAACACCGATGTGTTGGACCTGTGGCAAATCCATCGCCCAGACCTGTTGACCCATCCTGCAGAGATCGCACGCGCCGTGGATCATTTGATGCAAGCTGGCAAGATTCGCACCTTCGGCATTTCCAATTACACCGTGGCACAAGCCCGCGCTTTGGCCGCCCACCTCCATACCGACATTGTCTCGTTCCAGCCTGAATTCTCGCCACTTGCGCTCGACGCTATGACAGACGGAACTTTGGACCTCGCGATGGAGATTGGCGCGTCGGTGCTGGCGTGGTCGCCTTTGGGTGGTGGTCGCTTGGCAAAAGATGGCGATGATGCCCGCACCAAGGCGGTGATTGCGGCCCTCGATACGGTCGCCAAGGCTCATGGTGTGTCACGCACCTCGGTAGCTTATGCGTGGGTGGCAGCCCATCCAAGCCAACCTATCGCCTTGGTGGGCACACAAAATCCAGAGCGCATTTTGGAAACCCGCGAAGTTGCCAAAATCCATTTGAGCCCAGACGAATGGTATCAAATTTTGGTCGCCTCACGCGGCGCACCAATGCCATAAGGCTTGCGACCGACTAAAAACCGATTGCGGCTGAGCCCTCAATCTTTGGCAGCTTGAGGGCTAGCATTAGATCACGCAATTCTTGGCGCGCGGCCACATGGCTCATCGTGAAGGAGGCCGACGCCCCTTCATCGGTGAGGTCCAACAGCGTCAGTCCTGCGGTAAACATCTCGCGATAAATTACCCGCTCTGACAGGCCCGGTGCCACGCGAAAGCCAATGCGTTGGGCAAGTGCGGCCAAGGCGTCCCCGACCCGGCGCTTATTCTTGGCGTCGAGCGGCGAAAGACGGTTGCGCATCAAGACCCAATCAATCGGCTTACCTTTTGAGGCGGCCTTGAGCTTGCGCGCCTCCCAAACCATTTCGGCGTAGACACTCGGCTTGCCGACATCGCCTGTAACGGGGTCTATCTCGGCCAGAAGGTCGAAATCGATAAAGCTGTCGTTCAAGGGCGTCACGAGGGTGTCCGCGCAGGCGTGGGCAGCGCGCGAAGCGGGCGTATCCGCACCCGGCGCATCCACGATTACAATGTCATGGCTCGCGCGCATCTCGGCGATCAAGGCTTGGGTAGCGGCTGTTTCTTCTGCCTCTGCCTGATCGCGACGTTCGGCGGCGGCTTTGGTCAAGAAGAAGAAGTCAGGCGTAGGTAGGTCTGCCTCATTGGACTTAGACCAACGCGTCCGGTTTTCGAAATAGCGTTCAAAGGTGCGCTGACGGCGATCCAAGTCGAGGGCAGCAACTTTCAGGCCCGAAATCGCGCAAGCTACGGCAATATGAACCGACAAGGTCGATTTGCCTGCGCCGCCTTTTTCATTTCCAACGACAATGACGTGACCCAAAACCGCAACCCCCGTGCCTTTTCGCCCCCTTCTGTAGGGCTAAGACTTATGAGTTGTTTTCGCCAGTTTCGCAGGTCTTGCCAATTGGCAAGCGCAGCGGTCGAGCGACGATTGGTTGTGGACTATTTTGAGGGGCGCTTCGCGCGCTTGGCCACAACTTGTTGGGCTGGTGGCTTTGGCGCCTTTTCTTCGTCTTCAACCCAGTCCGTCGGCGGCGGCAAGCGCTGCCCGACGGCCTCTGGCCCCTGCTGGATGGTGCTGCCGGTCACCAAAGCTGTCGGTCTCGATTGCATTTCGGGACGGCCAGAGGCACCGGGCCAAATGGGTCTGGGGCGGAACGGCCGATTGGCACTATCTTGCTCTGGCATAGACACGCGTGTCGGCGCTGACTCGGTATCAGCTGGCGGCTCAGCCAAAGTAGCCAAGCGCTTTGATAATTCGCGTAATTCGCTCTCGGCGGGATTGACCCATTCAGGATCTTGAGCCGAAGCGCGACTGAGGTCTGACGACACGCGCGCCAACACCTGCTCAATCGGCTCATCCTTGGCGCCGCGATCCACCCAGGGCAAGGCATCAGCCAAGGCCTCTGGGATGTCCTGAACGACGGATTTCTTGGTATCGCGCCAAATCCGCTTGAATGGGCCAGCAGGCTTCTCGCGTTTAGCTGCTGGCGCTGGTGCTGGCTTGGCGGCAATTTGCTGGGCAGGTGCCGCGACTGGGGGTGGCGCAAGGATCACCGGCGCAGCAGGCTTTTGTGGTTCAGTTGGCAAGGCGATTGCGACAGGCACCATCGAAACAACAGCCGGCTTTGGCAGCGGTGCAGCTGGGGTGCCGCGGAACATAACGATTGGCAGAATTTGGCCACCCGCGCCCACCAGTTGCGGCTCTGGCTTCATAGGCTTTGGTGCCACAGAGGGTGCGACCGCTTGCTTTGGCTCCGCGCACACGCAAGCCGCTGGGCTAGGTTTTGCGGCTGGCATGAGGGGCACATAGGGGCTGGTCGCAAAAGCACCGGCAGATTGCGCCATGGCACCTGAGCTCAAGCACAAAATACCCAGCGTCCCACAAAGTCGGACGGCAGAAGACAAATTAGAAGAGCGATAGGACTGGTTCATGTGAAAAACCCTAGCGCGACGTGGTAAAGAGGGGTTTAAGGCGGCGTCACAATGCTCTTGTAAGCCACAGACCAGAAATCGTCGTTAAGTCATTGTTTTGGAGAGAGTCATGTCGTCCTTATCGATTGTGCGCACCAGAGCGGACTTGCGCGCATTGGTCTCTAACTGGCGGCGAGACGGCAAAAAGATTGCCTTGGTGCCCACCATGGGTGCGCTGCATGCGGGCCACTTGGCCTTAATCGAGCAGGCCAAAGCCGCCGCCGATGTTGTGATTGCGTCGATCTTCGTCAATCCAACCCAATTTGCGCCGCATGAAGATTTAGCGCGTTATCCTAGGCAAGAAGCGGCCGATATTGAACAGCTCCAAGCTTTTGGCTGTGACGGCCTCTATGCCCCGCATGTGTCAGAGCTTTATCCAGAGGGCTTTCAAACCCGCATTGTACCAGGTGCCGTAGCAGCCCGTCTGGAAGGCGCATTTCGCCCGCACTTCTTCGGCGGCGTGGCAACCGTGGTGGCCAAGCTTTTTATGCAAGTTGATCCCGATGTGGCCATCTTTGGCGAAAAGGACTGGCAGCAATTGCAAGTGATCGCCACCATGGTGCGGGACTTGGACTTGCAGGTCGAAATCACCCCTGCCCCAACCCATCGCGAAGCCGATGGCCTCGCACTTTCGTCTCGCAATGCCTATCTCTCAGAGGCAGAGCGCGCGATAGCGCCCACTTTGAAGCAGGCTCTTGATCGGGTCGCAGACGCGATCCAACAGGCACCGGAGACTTTAGACGAGGTGCTTGAACAAGCGAAAGCACAGCTTCTAGCCTCAGGCTTTCAGTCCATCGATTATCTCGAAGCCTGCCATAGTCAGACTTTAGAGCCGTGGCAGGCGGGAGACCCCGCCCGCATCTTGGTGGCCGCTTGGCTGGGTAAGACTCGGCTGATTGATAATCGCGGACTAGACTGACCTTACCAAGCGCCGAGGTCGAGTAATTCCTTGCGTAAGGGCTCGGGTAACTCATCACCGCCGGATATTTGTGTCAGGTCGGCTGGTGCGTCCTTTGGCATGAGATAGCGCCAGCCCTGAAAGGCAGCACGGCGCTGTGGCGCGGTTTGGACGTGAAAATGCTTGAGGACAATTTCGCAGCGGGATCGGCCATCGACATCGTCTAAAGTGACAATATCCTCAATTTCCTGCCGGACAAGGATTTGCCCCTTAATCACCCAAAAGAGCGATCCGCCGTTGAGGACTTCATCACGCCGTTTGGGCGACATGCGCGTGTCGCAAACCGGTCGAGGATCAAGGCCGAGACTTAGGCGCGTAAAGGCCTGATGATCATGCCAATCTAGCAAGTCCTGAATGCTTTGTGCGCCAACGCAGAGTTTGATGATGTGCAGAGCCATAGCTGACGATTTATGCCAATTTGCCCCTTCGAACAGGGCCTCGCATCAGTGGCTATCCTCGACTTGTTTTGCCCGCCAAGCAGCCTTCAGACTCGCACTTGTTGGCCGAGACCCATCCGGGCTCCAGCCCGGTGGTCCAAACGCGAAGTGGAGCTTTTCACGCCAGGTTTTTGCTTGGCCAATGTCACGCGCCATGCCGACCCACTCATGAAACGCGATCCGAAATGGGTTGAAGGTGTGAATGTTGGAAACCACGCCATAGATTGGCTTGTCCGCCTTGGTTTCTTCCACAAAGGTACCAAACATGCGGTCCCAAATGATCAAGACCCCGGCATAATTGGAATCGAGATAGCGCGGATTGGTCGCGTGATGGACGCGGTGGTGGCTCGGTGTATTCAGCACCCATTCCAAAGGCCCCATGCGATCGACCGCTTCGGTATGGATCCAAAATTGATAAACCAGACTTATGCCAGAGAAAAAGGCGATCATCGCTGGTGGGAAACCGATCCACGCCATCGGCAGCCAAAAGATGAAGGTGGCACCGATCGACCCCGTCCAAGTCTGCCGTAAAGCCGTGGATAAATTATAATGCTGCGAGGTGTGGTGCACCACATGGCTCGCCCAAAACCACCGCCGCTCGTGGCTGATCCGATGGAACCAATAATAAGACAGGTCCTCAAGGAAGAAGCACACCACAAAGGCCCAAGCGGCATAGCCAATATCGAACAGGCGGAACTGATGCACGTAGGCAATCAAAGCGACCGCAATGCCGCCCGTCAGCAATTTGGCGACCGTATTGCCAAAGCCCATGGTCATGCTGGCCGCAGCATCCTTGGCTTCGTAGGTCACATCGCCAGCCCGTCGAGCGCGCAGCATTTCTGCGACAACCAAGACGCCAAACAAGGGGATCGCCCACGTAACTGGATCGGGTAAGTTCATGTGGTAGGACCCCTCCCTAGGATTGTGAGCGCGTGCTGAATGTCGATGGCATCGGCCTGAATATAGACGGGTTCAAAGCCAAAATCAGGAAAGGAGAGGTAGAGCCGATCCTCGGCAATCACCATGATCTTCGCCTGATCGAGGCTGCGGAACAATAATTTATCGCCCAAAACAAGTGCGACATAGCCTGTCTGGTCGGCTCCATAGGCGATCGCGGCGCGCTGATTGCGTGACATCAAGACCGACAGATTGGTCGATAAGCCATAGTGGGACCGAACCGCTTGCACGACCTCATCCACACTTTTGAACCTGCGATCGACGCTAAGGCCAAGTCGAAATCCAACAAAGGCCAACAAAGCGGTACCCGCAGCAGCCATCAAAACCGTCAGCAGAGCGCCGTTCAAGGCACAGACTCTTGTGCGACGAGGCGGATTAAAACGTCGGCAGCCTTAACTTGACGGCCTTCCTGGACAAAGGTTTCAGCGATCACACCGTCGCGGCTCGCGGTCAGGGCATGTTCCATCTTCATGGCTTCCAACACAATCAGCACCTGACCTTTCGTAACTTTCTGACCCGCTTGCGCGTGACACATCGCGATTTTTCCGGGCAAAGGGGCCTTGATCTCGTCCGTGGCCTCAAGACTGTCGGCGCTGGCATCTGCTGCCGGGTATGGATAGCGCCAGACCTCGCCGCGCTCGACCAAACTGGCACCAGCGCCATCGACAAACAGGGTGGCCGCAATGTCGCCGCGCGCTTCTGCTCTGGGGCCAGCGCTTTCAGCAACCAAAATTGTCCAGTCCTGGGGCTTGCCATAGGCATGGATCAAGCGGCGCGGCACCACAGCATGATCCCCGCCAAAGCCTGCACTGACTTGTACTTCATCACTATGAAGCTCGACCACCAAGCGCCGATCATCGTGGGTAAAGCCGACCGACAGATGCGCCGGGGCATTCAGGCGCCAGCCATCTGGAATATCGAAGGGCGAAGCGCCGTCGGGTACTTCGAGTTCGCGGGCGACCTGCACGCCAATTGCTGCCAATCCCAATCGGCGGGCGGCGAGCGCATCGGGTTTCGCCAGTTCAGCCGCTTCATCCTCTAGCAGTCCGGTATGGACGCCGCCTTGCGCAAAGCTTGGCAGCAGGCACAAACGGGCCAAATAGCCGTTATTGGTCGTGATCCCGGTGATCACGCGGCTTTCGAGATGGGCTTGCAGGCGCGCCAAGGCTTCGCGTCGATCCGCCCCATGCGCGATGGCCTTTTCAACCAAGGAGTCATAGGCGTCGGGAAACGTGTCACCCACTTCAAACCCAGAATCGACCCGAATAGTCCCATCGTCTGGCAGGCCCGCAATCACACCAGATGACGGCAAGAACCCTTTGGCTGGGTCTTCTGCCACGATCCGCGCTTCAATGGCCGCACCGTTCAAGATGATCTTGTCTTGGGTGAGCGGCAGGATCTCGCCAGCCGCCACGCGCAATTGCCACTCAACCAAATCCAAGCCGAGCACGGCCTCTGTCACCGGATGCTCAACTTGCAAGCGCGTATTCATTTCAAGGAACCAAAAGCCGTCAGGGCGCAGAGGTCCCGTCCCATCGGCGACAAATTCGACCGTACCGGCGTTGGAATAATTCACCGCCTTAGCGATCTTGAGCGCGGCAGCTGTCAGGCTTGCGCGCACGGCTTCGGTCATGCCGGGTGCCGGGGCTTCTTCAATCAGCTTTTGTCTGCGCCGTTGGATTGAGCAGTCGCGCTCAAACAAATGGACCAGATTGCCATGCTGGTCGCCAAATACCTGCACTTCGATGTGGCGGGGCCGCAGAACCAGGCGTTCCAGCATCACGCGATCATCGCCAAAGGCAGCTGCCGCTTCGCGTCTTGCAGACTCGAGGGCCGAGCCAAAGGCAGCGCTCTCCTCCACCACCCGAATGCCGCGCCCGCCGCCGCCTGCAACCGCCTTGATCAATAAGGGAAAGCCGATCTTTTCCGCTTCGGCCTTGAGGCGCACAGGGTCTTGATCCAAGTCCCAATAGCCAGGCAGAACCGGCGCGCCGACTTCTACTGCAATCGCTTTGGCGCGATCCTTTAGACCCATGTCTCGAATGGCATCGGGGCGCGGTCCTACAAACGCAATGCCTGCTGCCGCACAGCTTTCAGCGAACTCTGCATTTTCCGATAAAAAACCGTAGCCTGGGTGTATCGCTTCAGCGCCCAACTCCACAGCGGCCTTGAGGATCAAATCACCCCGTAGATAGGAATCCTTGGCAGCGGCAGGGCCCAGACGCACCGCATGATCGGCCTCGCGGACGTGTTTTGCGTCCCTATCGGCGTCGGAATAAACGGCAATTGTCCTCAGGCCCAAACGCCGCGCCGTGCGGATCACACGGCAAGCGATCTCGCCCCGATTGGCAATCAACAAGCTTTTAAACACGAGGCGTCCCCAGACTTTTTGTTGGTCGATGAAACAAGCTTAAAAACTCGCCCTCAGACTCTTTGGGAAGCATCCTTCGGCTACGCCTTTGTCTTGGTCAAGCCTTGTGGTCAGCCTACAGCGCCCAGGATGATGATGGCGGTAAAAAAGAGTGACAAAGCGATGGGCGCAAATATGGAGACAAAGACTGCAGTGCGCCAACCAGCACCAACCCAACCCAACGCATAAGCCCCTTTGAACTGGAAATAAATATGACCCGCCACGGCCAAAAATATCCATCCACTATGGTCAGTCCACGTGATCCAATGCGAACTTAGAGCAAGCGCAAGAAACAAAAATGACATGAAAGACAGGGAGTAAAGCGCAAAGACCGCGTGATCATACAAGGTTACCCCGCGCTTCCAGAACAACAATAGCCAAATGAAAGGCAAGCTGATTGGGATGAGAAGGAAGGAGAATTTATAAACGGTGTTCTGTAACTTGTACAAAAACAGGTCCGGATTTTCGAGTTTATGTTTGAGCTTTTTATTCACGGATGGCCAAGGCGTATTAATTTGGACTTCTTCTTTTAAAAACTTAGCCAATGAAGACTGAAGGTCGTCTCCCTCGATTGTCGTGCTTTTGGTTTCACCCTTAATGACCTCTTCCGGTGTGGCCTTCACCAAGGCGATGGCGGTATCAAGCGCGGCGACAGAAACTTTATCGCCTGAGGCAATCGCAGCCTTGCGTTCGGCTTCAAGTTCAGAAAGTTGCGTGGCTTTATCATCGCCCTTTTGGACAGTGATATTGCCGGTCACTTTTGGGTCGGCCTTTGCCGGGGCGGCTTCAGGGTTTGGCTTTGGTGCCGCTAAGGCCTTGGCAAGATCGCGTTCCGCCGTGCGATATCGCAAAATGACAGCTTCGATCTCTTTGGCTGCACCCAGCACTTCTTGTTGGCTGGCCTTGATCTCAATGGGGTCTTGGTCGACAAGAGGTTTGGCTTTTTCCGCCGCCAGCTGTTCGCGAGCCAGTTTGAGGTCGCCACGGGCTTCCTTCAAATCAACCAAAGTATCCGCCATTCGCTCGCGCGAGGCGCTGGCTTGATCGACCGGTGTGTCGACATTCTGCTTCACAAAGCCCGGCCCACCTGCAAAGGCAAAGGCCAAAAACATGGCAAAAACTGAGGCCAGAAACATCGAAAATGGCGGCACATAGCGGCTGCGATGGCCCATGACATAATTGCGCGTCATCGTGCCGGGCCTAAAGATCAACATTGGCAGCGAGCGCCAGGTCTTGGAGTCAAAATGCGTGATGCCATGCACCACCTCTTCCAACACATGCAGGAACGAGCGATGCACATGGGCGGACTGACCACAGGCGTGGCAATAATCGCCCGTCAGGATCGCCCCGCAATTCTTACACGCGGTTCCGATCAGCTCATTGTGGTGTTTGCCCGCGCTACCCGAAGGCGCATCGACCGCTAAAGGGCCTGAATTTTCAAGATTAAGTTCTGCCGCACCGTCCATGACCGCCCCTCGTCCGCCGGTCTAGCTTTGGCTGGGCGAGACAATGCGGTCAAGACCCTTTCAGGACCGATTGGTCCAAGCTGGCGGCCTTTTTTCAAGAAAAGCCGCGAGGCCTTCTTGCCCCTCGGCACTCGCGCGGCGCTTGGCGATCCGTTTGGCCGTGTCATGGGCAAGGTGGATGTCGATTGGCCTGTCCGCCACATCGCGGACCAATTGCTTGGCCTCACGCACGGCTTCAGGTGCCGCAGTAAAGGCCAAGTCAGCCAGCTTTTCTTCCCGCTTGGCCAAATCATCGAGGTCGGCTGCCACTTCCTGTATCAATCCCAGTGCCAAGGCGCGCTCGGCATCGAAAGGCATGGCGGTGGCAAACAAGGCGCGCGCTTGGCGCGCCCCAATGGCTTCGACCACATAGGGCGAGATGGTGGCAGGCGTCAGCCCAAGGCGGACTTCGGTGAAGCAAAAGCGTGTTCCTGCAACGGCGATGGCATAGTCACAGGCAGCCACAAGGCCAGCCCCGCCCCCAAAAGCGCCGCCTTGCACCAAAGCAACCGTGAGTTGGGGCAGACTATGCAATGCCAGCAGCATCTTGGCCAAGGCGACGGCATCGGCCTCATTATCTTCTTCATCATGACGGGCTTGGCGTTGCATCCATTCAAGGTCGGCGCCGGCGCAAAAGGTCGTCCCTGCGCCCTTGATCATAACGAGTCTCACGCCGTCAGACACGCGCAAGGTCTCAAATATGTCGATCAGAGAAGCGATGGTCTCTTCGTCAAAGGCATTTTTCTTGTCCGGACGGTTCAATGTGACCATCGCGGCACCATCAGGCGAAATCTGTAAGAGAACGGGGTCGGCGCTTGGGTCAATATCTGCCATCTGAGTCTCTCTCCTCTTACATCCGGAACACACCGAAGCGGGGTGGTCCAATCGGGGCGCCGGCGACGCTGGCTAACGACATGGAAACCACGCGCCGAGTTTGGGCGGGGTCAATAATGCCATCATCCCACAAACGCGCTGTGGAATAATATGGATCGCCTTCTTCCTCATATTTCTGACGAATGGGACTTTTGAAGGCTTCTTCTTCCTCGGCAGACCACGCGCCGCCTTTGGATTCAATGCCGTCGCGGCGCAGCGTGGCCAGTACGCTGGCGGCCTGCTCTCCGCCCATCACGCTGGTCCGCGCATTCGGCCACATCCAGAGGAAACGTGGCGAATAGGAACGGCCACACATGGCATAATTGCCCGCACCATAGGAGCCGCCAATCACGACCGTGAGCTTGGGCACATTGGCGCAGGCAACAGCCGTCACCATTTTTGCGCCATCCTTGGCGATACCCCCTGCCTCATAATCCTTGCCGACCATGAAGCCCGAGATGTTTTGTAGGAATAACAAGGGGATTTTGCGCTGACAGGCGAGTTCAATGAAGTGTGCGCCTTTTTGCGCACTCTCTGAGAACAAAACGCCATTATTGGCGATGATCGCAACGGGCCAGCCATCTATATGGGCAAAGCCTGTAACCAGGGTTTCACCATAAAGCTTCTTAAATTCGTGGAACTCTGAGCCGTCAACCAAGCGTGCGATGATTTCACGCACATCATAAGGGGTGCGGACATCATCTGGAATGATGCCGTAAAGTTCGCTTTCATCCTCCACGGGCGGACGCGGCGCAAGCCGGCGAATATGGCTTTCGGGAACGTCCAAGGTTGCCACACAATTGCGCGCAAGCTCTAAAGCATGGGCATCGGACACCGCATAATGGTCTGCCACACCGGATTTGCGGGCATGAACATCTGCCCCGCCCAGCTCTTCCGCCGTCACGGTTTCACCCGTCGCGGCTTTCACCAAGGGCGGGCCACCCAGAAAGATCGTGCCTTGTTTGCGCACGATAATGGTCTCATCGCTCATCGCGGGAACATAAGCGCCACCGGCCGTACACGAGCCCATGACGACCGCAATTTGGGCCAAGCCCATCGCGCTCATATTGGCTTGATTGAAGAAGATGCGGCCGAAATTGTCGCGGTCTGGAAAGACTTCGGCCTGATGGGGCAAATTAGCGCCGCCGGAATCGACGAGGTAAATACAAGGCAAGCGATTTTCCATCGCCACTTCTTGTGCCCGCACGTGCTTTTTGACGGTCATCGGATAATAAGTGCCGCCTTTGACGGTCGGGTCGTTACAGACAATCATCGCCGGACGCCCGCAGACGTGGCCAATCCCAGTGATCAAGCCTGCGCCTGGAATATCCTCGCCATAAAGGCCATTGGCCGCCAAAGCCGATAATTCTAAAAACGGGCTGCCCGGATCGAGTAGCGCTTCAACCCGTGCGCGTGGCAAAAGCTTACCGCGGCTTTCATGGCGCTGGCGGGACTCCGCTGAGCCGCCCAAAGCCGCGCGACTGGTCTGTTGGACCAAGTGCTCAACTAGGCCCGCCATCTTTTCTTGATTGCGCGCGAAGGCCGGCGAGGAAGGATCGATTCGACTGGTCAAACGGCTCAAATGGCTCTCCACAGATTGGTTTTGTCGCGCTTAGCGGGCGTTGACACTCGTTTAACAGGCTTCTGTCACAATGTCATAGACATAGGCTCACATCGGGCCGTTGCAGATTGCCGCAGGTGGGGTCGTTTGTGCCTTGCGTGTGGCTTGGATCGCCCGAGTTTAAAATGCCGGCGCTTAGTATAAATGAGGACAGCTCTATGAAGACCATCACCACAGCCGTTTCTGCCATTGCGTTGTTGAGTGCACTTACCCCAGTTTGCGCTTTCGCAATCGAGCCTGCTTGGGTTGGCGTGCGTGGGGGCACCAATGGTGTTGGCGGCGAAGTCGGGGTGCGTATCTTGCCAACCATCGTCTTGCGCGGCGTTGGCCAAGGCTATGATTATGGCTACGATCAGACAATTGATGGCATCGCCTATGATGGCAGCCTGAAGCTGGGCTCTTACGGGCTGCAGGCGGACTTCCGTCCGCCGGTTGTGCCCTTTTATTTGACGGCGGGTATCTTTGCCAATGACAACCAGTTTGACTTGGTCGCGACACCTGCGACTAACGTCGTGATTGGCAACACGTCCTACACCCCCGCTCAAGTCGGCACACTCAACACCAAGGCGACGTTTAACGACATCGCTTATTTTGTCGGTGCAGGTGTCAAATTGGAATTGGGTCCGATTGAAACCGCCTTGGAAGCTGGTGTCTATTATCAGGGCGATCCAAAAGTGGTGTACACCTCTACTGGCTTGTTGGCCTCCAATCCGTCGTTCCAGACAGATTTGGCACTTGAAACCGCAAAAATCGTAGATGAATTAGACGCAGCACGTTATTGGCCCATGGTAACCCTGATGGGCCGCTATAAATTCTAAATCACGGAGGAGAGCCGCCATGAAGCACAGTTGGAAGTTGTTTCATGGCGGTTGTTTCCGATGACACCTTTTGATTTTAGCGCGATCCCTTTTTTGAGAGATGCTGGTCCGGCAGCGATTAAAGACGTTGAAAAATCGGCAATTTGGTATTCATTGCCGGGCGGCTGGCCCCTTTTCCTTGAGAGTGAGCCTGCCGATACCTTATGGTTTGTCCGCTCGGGCTCTTTGGGCGCGTTTCGGCGCGGTACCGATGGTTCAAACGAGTTTATCGGCCATATTCGCCAAGGCGAGCCGGTCGGCGAAATGGCGCTGGTGGCGGGCGAACCCCATAGTGCATCGGTCTTTGCACTGCGCGACACCGAACTTCTAGCTTTAGACCGCGCAGCCTTTAACCGCTTGATCCGCCGTCATCCACAATTGATGCAAAATCTGGCGCGAACCATGTTGTTTCGTTCGCGGCAGAACCGTCGGCGCAACCCCCGCTCTGATCCCCGTGTGTTCGGTCTTCTGGCAGCCTCTCCCTCCATCGACATTTTAAAGCGCGCCCATGCCTTAAAGGATGCACTCGCCAAATTGGGTAAGCGTGCCATCGTGGTTGGCCCTGAGGCGGTTACCCAGTCCGCGACTTGGTTTGATGAAATCGAAAGCTGGAATGATATTGTCCTCTTGGCCGCAGACCTTGGAGATGGCGGTTGGACCAAACTATGTCTGCGACAGGCAGATAGGCTCTGGGTGTTTGGTCGCGCCGATACGCCGCCGCCCGAAATGATTCTGCCTGCGGGCTCGTCCCCCGCGCGCCAGTTCCAATTGGTCGACACCATCTTGATTGCCCCACAAGATCGCTCGGTCGTTGAGGTTAAGGGCTCTCATTCCAAAGCTTGGAGTGCTGCCACTCAAAGTCAAAGGCTGTTTCACTGGCGACAGGATCAAGCCCAAGACGTGATGATGTTGGCCCGCATCCTGTCGGGCACCTCGATTGGCTTGGTCCTGGGTGGAGGTGGCGCTCGCGCCTATGCCCATATTGGCGTCGTGCGGGCTTTGCGAGAGACGGGCATCTCGTTTGACTTTATCGGCGGAACCTCCATGGGCGGGGTGATTGCAGCCTGTGTTGCGCTTGGCTGGGATGATGGCGAGATTGAACGGCGTATCTGGGACAGCTTTGTCCGCGACAATCCCTTGAATGACTATGTGTTGCCGGTTGTCGCCATGACGTCTGGGGCCAAGGTCGACCAAAGGCTTCTCAAGAATTTTGGCGATATTCTCATCGAGGATATGCCACGCTCCTTCTTTTGCCTGTCGACCAATTTGACCTTGGGCATGCCAAAGCTGCACCGAAGTGGTGTCTTGCGGGACGCCCTGCGGGCGTCGATCGCGCTGCCCGGCATCTTGCCTCCGGTCGTTTCAGGTGACGACATTTTGGTCGATGGTGCGGTGTTGGATAATTTCCCGATCAATTCGATGATTGACCTGCATCGTGGCCCTAATATTGGCGTTGATGTCACCCGTCAGCGCGCCCTTAATCCAGACGAATTCCGCAAGCCCGAGGGCTTCTTCAGTTGGATTACCCGCCATGGCCTGCACGCAGCCCCGCCCATCGCCGAACTTCTGATGCGGTCAGCGACCGCTACACTCGACCCCACCAAATCCCGAGACAAAACCGATCTCTTGATCGTACCCGATATGGCGGGCATCCAATTGCGAGATTGGAAGGCTTTTGATGCCGCCGTGGAGACCGGCTATCGCGCGGCAACCCGAGCCATTCAGAATGCGCCCAATGTTCTGAAACCGCTTCTGAATTAAGAACTGGGGCGATGGCAGGGCAATTAGGGTTAAAACAGGCCTGTTTTAATGCCGATCTTGCCTATTTTCTGCCGCAACCGGTCGCTAAAGCGCTTAACCATGGTTCGAAGACAAGGGATTTAACGTGCGATTGATTGTGGCATCTGGTGCAACGCTGGCTTTAGTCGTATCTTTTGGACTAGGCGTCGTGGTGGGCAAATTTGTCTTGTCACCAAACCAACCTCTGGCCAGTGCCCCAACCAATGCCATCATGGGCCCTGTCGGCCTGGATAATCCTTTGGCCGATCCCGATGCGGTGTTGTCGACAGACCCCAGTGTCATTGCTGCCGCCCCACCCGCAATCCCTGCGCCACCAGCAACCGGGCCGAATGAGGTGGTCATCCCGACACCAGGGGAGCTCGTCAATGGTATCGGGCCGCGCGCCGAATCAGATGCCGCCATGGCTGCTGGTAGCCCGGTTGCCCAATGTGACGTCAAAGTCAGCCAAGCAACCGCCATCCGTTCTTGGAAAGCTGCCGACCGGGTGACCATTATGGCCACTGGCAATGATTGTGCCTCTGGCAGTATTCGGGTGACTTTAGAGACCAATGAAGGTCGGGCCCTCTATACGCTGCAAGCCCCTGCCCGCGACTTTGGCATCCCCGCGACGGCCAGCCCCGACCAGATTCGCGACCGCTTGACGACTTTGCTGCCCGCCAATGCGGTCAAATCATCGGCCTATCCCGCGTGGGCGGAGGGCAGTGAAAGTCCAACCCGCAGTGAGTTTACACGTGAGACTTATGAAGCCATTCGCCAAGCGGATGCGCCCGTGGTCTGCCTGAAACTGCCCACGTCGGCGCAACGCTGCGTCGCGCAAGACCCGAAGTCAGGCCAATTGCGCGTGTTCGCCCGGGGCTGACGCCGGATCACGTTTCCGTGATTAAATTGCAGTCATAATTGCGTTCTGGGGGTGCATCAACGCACAATTTGGCCCATCCATATGCCCGACGAAAGATGTGGTTTCTTGTTTCGTGAGGGGTATATAGACAATGGAACGTAGGGATTTCTTGGCGGGGAGTGTCGCAACTTTGACTTTGACCACAGGCTCGGCGGCTTTGGCTGCAAAAGCAAAATCAAAAGCTCCAACGCGGGTAAACCCGCTCTTGGCAAAATGGAATACGCCTTGGGGCGTGCCGCCCTTTGCCCAAATCAAAACCAGTGATTTTGAACCCGCGATCGAAGTCGGCATGGCACGCGGCCGAGCCGAAATTGATGTGATCTCGGCAGCCAAAGGCCCTGCAACCTTCCAATCGGTGATCGTACCAATGGAAAAAGCCGGGCAAGACCTCAACCGCGCCACAAATGTCTTCTACAATTTGACAGGTATGCTGAGCACGCCTGCGCTGCAAAAGATCGAGGGTGGTCTTTCATCCAAGCTGTCGGCCCATGCCAGTGCGATCAATCAGGACCCGAAAATTTTTGCCCGCGTCAAAGCGGCCTATGACAGTCGCGCGACGCAAAATCTGACCGGGCCTCAGACGAAGCTGTTGGAAGAGACCTATGCCGGATTTGTCCGCAGTGGTGCCCTCTTAAATGCCGCCCAGAAAAAACGCGTAGCAGACATTGATGCGCGGCTTTCCACGCTGCAAGTCGAATTCGGCCAGAATGTGCTGGCCGGCCAATCAAGCTTTGCCCTGCCCTTAAAGACCAAAGAGGATTTGGCGGGATTGTCGGATAGCTTCATTGCCGCCGCTGCCGCGGAAGCCAAAGAACGCAAGATTGATGCCTTGGCCGTGGTGACGTTGTCGCGCTCCAGCTTTGAGCCTTTCCTCACCATGTCGACCCGGCGTGATTTGCG
>NZ_JBMLTR010000121.1:0-61923 GCF_049239865.1 Aquidulcibacter sp. | reverse complement strand
GGATGACCGAGCGCAAGTGATCGACTTGGGTCAAATGCTCACGCCATTTGAGGTCAATGGTCTGCAACAGAACTTGTTTTTCGATATAGCGGGATTGTTCGTCACCCATCATGTCGACTTTTTCAGCCCAAACCTTATCCGAGGCCTCGATGATAGCTTGACGGATGTCATTGTCATCCACGCCTTCCTGAGCCGCCATTTCCTTGGCTGGAATGTCTAAGCCCAAGATTTCTTTGACGTCGGCCTCCAAGCCGTCAGTATCCCATTGTTCAGGAAGCAGCTTTGGCGGCATATAGGCTTCGCACAAAGTATCGATGACTTCATGACGCATATGCTGAACGGTCTCTTCGACGTCCTCAGTACGCATGAATTCCTTGCGCTCTTCAAAGATCTGCTTGCGCTGATCATTGATCACATCGTCATATTTGAGCAGATTTTTGCGGATTTCGAAGTTGCGGGCTTCGACGCGCTTTTGGCTGATTTCCATCGCCTTATTCATCATGCGTTCTTCGATCGGCTCATCTTCGTCCACCTTTAGAACGCGCAGAATACCGGCCATCCGCTCACCACCGAAGATGCGCAGGAGATCGTCATCGCACGAGATGTAGAATCGGCTCTTCCCGGGGTCGCCTTGGCGCCCAGTCCGGCCGCGCAGCTGGTTGTCGATGCGGCGGCTTTCGTGGCGCTCAGTCCCCAACACATAAAGGCCGCCTAGCTCCATCGCCTTGGCCTTTTTAACCGCGATGTCGGCCATGATTTCATCATGCAGGCTCTTCAGCTCTGCTTCCGTCATGGACCGGCCCCACGCAGCCTCGCGGGTACGACGCTCTTTTTCAAGGCGCATTTCTGGGTTGCCGCCCAACTGAATATCCGTACCGCGACCCGCCATATTGGTGGCGATTGTCACCGCGCCCGGTACGCCAGCTTCTGCAACGATTTCGGCTTCTTCGGCATGCTTGTGCGCGTTCAAAACCGAATGCGGGATATTGTCGGCCTTCAGCAATTCAGAAATGGTCTCAGACTTCTCAATCGAAGCCGTACCGACAAGGATGGGCTGGCCGCGCTCATAGCATTCGCGGATATCGCGCATGATGGCTTTGTGCTTGCCGGCTTCGTTTTGATAGACGACGTCGTTTTCGTCGATCCGGGCAACGGGTCGATTGGTCGGAATTTCAACGACTTGAAGATTATAAATATCCTCAAATTCGGCCGCTTCGGTCTGGGCTGTACCGGTCATACCGCCCAGCTTTTCATAAAGCCGGAAGTAATTCTGGAAGGTGATAGAGGCCAAGGTCTGGTTCTCTGGTTGCACAGGAACTTGCTCTTTGGCTTCGATGGCCTGATGCAAGCCGTCCGAAAGACGCCGGCCCGTCATCATCCGACCGGTGAATTCGTCGATCAGCACTACTTCATCGTCTTTAACAATATAGTCCTTGTCGCGCGTATAGAGCACATGGGCGCGCAGGGCTTGGTTGGCATGGTGCACGGTCGTCGTGTTGACGGCCTCATAAAGCGCGCCTTCCAGCAGGCCACGCTCGCGCAGCAAATCTTCAATATGCTCCGAGCCTTGCTCAGTATAGACTGCTGAACGCTGCTTCTCATCGTGTTCGTAATCATCTTTGTCGAGCAGATAGATGAGCTCATCCATCGCACGATAGAAGTCCGAACGATCGTCCGTCGGTCCAGAAATAATCAAGGGCGTGCGGGCTTCGTCGATTAGGATCGAGTCAACTTCGTCCACAATCGCAAAATGGTGCTCGCGTTGGACCATTTCATCGAGCGAGTACTTCAGATTATCGCGCAGATAATCAAAGCCAAATTCATTGTTGGTGCCATAGGTGATGTCCTTGGCATAATTGACCCGGCGTTCGCGGTCATCAAGGCCAGGCACAATTACGCCCGTTTCCATACCAAGGAAGCTATAGATCCGGCCCATCCACTCTGCGTCACGTCTGGCCAGATAATCATTGACCGTCACGACATGCGCGCCTTTGCCTTGCAGGGCATTGAGATAGACAGGCGCGGTTGCCACCAAGGTCTTGCCTTCGCCGGTTCGCATCTCCGCAATCGCGCCAGAATTCAGCACCATCCCGCCAACCAACTGCACATCATAATGGCGCTGACCAATGGCACGGAAAGCAGCTTCGCGGACAACCGCAAAAGCCTCGTCCAATATATCATCAAGGGTCGCACCCGCCACCAGCTTGGCTTTAAATTCATCCGTCTTGCCACGTAAGGCATCGTCACTGAGTGCCTTGATACCTGCTTCCAGCGGATTGATCCGCTGCTCCACCCGCTGGATGAACGACTTCACGCGGCGGTCGTTTGAGGATCCAAACAGCTTCTTGACGATATTCAACATGAATTTCCGGCCTGACCTGCGCCGGAAATTCCGGCAATAATGGAACCTTACACATCTGATGCATCACATGTGTAAGGGGCGCGAAAGCCGCGCCAAAGCAACTAGTTTGGTGCGTGAGGTAAGAACGCGGCGGAAGCATGTCAACGCGCGTCCATGCACTGCACGACAAAAAGGTGCTTTATAGTCTCCCTTGCCAGCGTTTGCGTGCTAGGTCATGGGGAAAAATCAGGGAGAGAAACATGTCGTATGAGTTTTGCAGCACCCAAATCGATGGCCGTGTCCTAACGGTCACGATCAATCGTCCCGAAGCAATGAATGCCCTCCATCCACCAGCAAATGCCGAACTGGCAGAGGTATTCGATGGATTTGCCGCCAATCCAGATCTGTGGGTTGCCATCATAACTGGCGCCGGTGACCGCGCCTTCAGTGCGGGCAATGACCTCAAGTACCAAGCCTCGGGCGGCAAAATGTATGTGCCCGACAGTGGCTTTGCAGGCCTGACCAGCCGCTTTAACCTGACCAAGCCCGTCATCGCAGCGGTGAATGGTATCGCCATGGGCGGCGGATTTGAGATTGCGCTGGCCTGTGACCTCATCATCGCCTCTGATAATGCCGTGTTTGCTTTGCCAGAGCCAAAGGTCGGCTTAGCAGCCTTGGCAGGCGGTTTACACCGTTTGCCGCGCCAGATTGGGCAGAAACAAGCGATGGGCATGATTTTGACGGGCCGCCGGGTTGGTGCTGAAGAAGGTAAGACGTTGGGCTTCGTCAATGAGGTAACGACGCCAGCAGACCTTATAGCACGAGCCCAAGCATGGGCGGATATGATTGTGGAATGTTCGCCCACCTCCATCCGTGCCTCGAAAGAAGCCGTCTACCGGGGGCTGGATGAGCCTTCGCTGGAAGCAGCCTATCGCGGTCAGTCCAAATATGGCGAGATCAATGCCATGTTTAAGTCACCCAATGTGATTGAAGGTCCAATGGCATTTGCGCAAAAGCGCAAGCCACAATGGACAGGCTGAACGCTATTTTCACTTGCCCAGCCCGCAGCTTCGCGCCAAACACGGGCCAGACCCAAAAATGGGCAAACTTAAGAGTAAATCTCACGACGGGGAGTTCCTAAATGGCCACAGCGGCAGCTGAAGACCGGTTCGACTATATCATCATTGGCGCAGGCAGCGCCGGCTGTGTGCTCGCCAACCGATTAAGCGAAGACCCTTCAGTCCGTGTCTTGGTTCTGGAAGCAGGCGGGCGGGACAACTCAATGTTGGTGCGGATGCCCGCCGGTGTTGGCACCCTGATCAAGGGCAAAAATGCTCACAATTGGGCGTTTACGACTGAATCACAGACCAATCTCAACGGTCGCCCGCTTTATTGGCCACGCGGCAAAGGTTGGGGTGGCTCAAGCTCGATCAATGGCATGATCTATATTCGTGGCCATGCTCGCGACTATGACCAATGGGCCCAAATGGGCTTGAAGGGGTGGAGCTTTTCGGAAGTCCTGCCCTATTTCAAGCGCTCTGAGACCCTCGAGACTGGCGGAGACGCGTTTCACGGTTCGACCGGGCCTTTGCATGTCTCTTGGGGCAAGTCATCCAACCCGCTCTATCATGCGCTCGTTGAATCCGCTGTCCAAGCTGGCCATAAGAAGTCGGACGATTTCAACGGCTATGACCAAGAAGGCTTTGGCGCGTATCAATTGACCATCAAGGATGGGGAGCGTTGGTCCGCCTCCTTTGCCTATCTCAAGCCTGCCCTTGCCCGCCCTAATCTAGCCGTGCGCAGCCACGCCCACACAACCAAGCTTTTGTTTGAAGACAAGGTCTGCGTCGGTGTTGAATATGCCCATGATGAGAAGTCACCCCGCTCACGTGTTTATGCCAACAAGGAAGTTTTGGTGTGCGCCGGGGCCGTGCAATCGCCGCAAATCCTGATGGTATCTGGCATTGGCCCGGCTGAGGCGTTGCAACGCGTCGGCGTTGAGGTTCTGGTCGATAGCCCTGATGTGGGGCAGAATCTGCAAGACCATTTGGACGTGCTGCTCCTGCAGAATTGCACCCAACCCATTACGGCTTTCTCGCTCAATCGGGGCTTGAAGCAATATCTGACGGCACTGACCTATTTGTTCCGCAAGGAGGGCTTGGGGCGTGAAAACTTCCTTGAGTCGGGTGGTTTCGCGAAATCGCGCGAAGGCCTCGACCGGCCCGATTTGCAATTCCACTTCGTCAACGCCTTGGTGCAAGACCACGGCAATGTAGCGGCTACCCAAGACGGCTTCTCACTGCATGTCTGCCAATTGCGTCCAGAAAGCCGGGGCGAAGTTAGCTTGGCGAGTGCCAATCCGTTTGCCGCGCCTAAGATCGACCCCAATTATCTGGCCACCGAAGAAGACCGCCGCGCGCTGCGCGAAGGCCTAAAGATGGGCCGCAAGGTCCTCAGCCAGCCTGCCCTGTCGCCCTATCGCGGGGAAGAGTTTAAGCCCGGTGCCCACGTCCAGACCGATGACGAGATCGACGCTTATATCAAAGCCACGGCTGAGACGATTTATCACCCGATCGGTACGTGTCGTATGGGCAGCGATAAGAATTCTGTGGTCGATAAGGATTGCAAAGTCCGCGGCGTCAAGAACCTCCGCGTCGTCGATGCGTCCGTGATGCCAAATCTGATTGGCGGCAATACCAATGCCCCCACCATGATGATCGCCGAGAAAATCTCCGACCATATTCGCGGCAAGAAATTCTTGCCCGCCGAAGAGGTCGCAGTGGCTTAAAGGGCCACGCCCAGCTTGTCATCCCCGCCGCAGCAAAGCTGAGAGCGGGGACCTCC
This sequence comes from Aquidulcibacter sp., assembly GCF_049239865.1. Lineage (NCBI taxonomy): Bacteria > Pseudomonadati > Pseudomonadota > Alphaproteobacteria > Caulobacterales > Caulobacteraceae > Aquidulcibacter > Aquidulcibacter sp. The sequence continues at coordinate 56,738 of NZ_JBMLTR010000121.1, read as the reverse complement.
GTGAGTTTACGGAAGCACCCCTTCACCGCCTCCGGCGGACATCGGCGCATGCGCCGAAACCCCGTAAACGGGGAAGCTGTCCCGAAGGGACTGAAGGGGTATTTCCATCTGGATCGTTGTCAGCGAGATAGAAGGCCCACCAGAAGGATCGCGCAACAACAGTTGCGCTTGTTGGCGCTTGTAGATGCGCAACTTTTGTTGCGCGGTCCTACCCCTGCCATCCCCGCCGAAGCGAAGCGGAGTGCGGGGACCCCCAAGGACTTTGCGGCACGGGGTCCCGGATCGGCTATCGCCGTCCGGGATGACAGTCTTGGGACTGAAGGGGTCTGTGCGCAAAGGCGCGTTGCTCCGCGCAATGAAGGCCTCCGCAACGCGCAAGTCAACAAGGTCAGTGGAAGCCCTCACCCCAACCCCTCTCCCACTGGGAGAGGGGCTTTGAAGGCCCCCCTATTCCTTCGCGATGCGCCCACCCACCATCACAAACTCAATCTTGCGCATGAGAGAAATGTCGACCAAAGGATCGCCTGTTACGGCGACAAGGTCTGCCGCTTTACCCGGTGCCAAGGTCCCGATCTGATCGGACAGGCCAAGGTGGGCCGCGCCACCAACCGTTGCGCTGCGCAGCGCTTCTGCCGGGGTGAAGCCTGCTTGGACCATCAGCTCAAACTCGCGCGCATTATCGCCATGACGCGACACGCCGCTGTCGGTGCCAAACACCACACAGACACCCGCTTCACGTGCCCGGCCCAGCATATTGACCATGAGCGGACCGACCGTCAAAGCTTTGGCTGCTTGCGCGCCCGTCAAGGTGCCGCCGGCTTTGGCCATTTCGGTCACCGTTGTGCCGGCTAGCAGGGTTGGCACCAAACACGCATTTTTGGACTTATAGAGGGCAAAGGTCTCAGCATCGGCATAGCTTGAGTGCTCAATACTATCAAAGCCTGCGCGCAAGGCCGCTTCAATCCCGCCCTTGCCATGGGCGTGGGCGGTAGCGGTCTTGCCTAAGAGATGGGCGGTATCGGCAATGGCTTTCAATTCATCATCGAAGAATTGCTGGCTGAGGCCGCTGGCGGTGTTGCTCAACACGCCACCCGTGGCGGTAGCCTTGATGATGTTAGCCCCGGCCTTTACCTGTTCGCGCACAGCGCGGCGGCAATCATCGACGCCATTACAGACGCTTTCTGGCCCCATGACGTGCATGACATCCTCGCGGAAGCCATGCACATCGGCATGCCCGCCAGTTGGGCTAATGGCAGCGCCAGCCGCCAAAATGCGCGGCCCCATCAAGCGGCCTGAAGCAAACTGATCGCGCAGTGCAAACACCGTGTGGTGACCATCTGCCCCCAGATCCACGACCGTCGTGAAGCCAGCCTTCAAGGCCTTTTGCGCATTGACCAAGCCATCCAAGGCCAGATCGCTTTCTTCCTTGGTCACTTCATTCAAACGGCTGGACGGCGACAATTCGGACAGCAGATGGACGTGGCTGTCGATCAAGCCGGGCATGACGGTTTTAGCTTTTAGATCGACAAGCTTGGCACCAGCCACGGGGGCGACATAGCCGTCGCGGATCGCTTCAATCTTGCCATCGCGCACGATCAGAGTCTTCGCTGTTGTGGGCGCTGTGCCGGGCTCAGCGATCAGCCGGCCAACATGGATGTAGGTGGCGGGCGAAGCTGCAGGTGCGGTTTGCGCGTGGGCGGCACCGACGGCCACACAAGCTAAAACGGTTGAGAGAAGTAATGAACGCATAATGCCCCCCAGAGTGTGATTTTCACCCACCATGCGACTGCCCGATGCGATTGGCAAGCCGATGCTTTGACCCGTCTATCCAGCTTATCCATCTGACAGACTGGGCAAGCTTAGGACGCTAAGGTCGTGCCAGCACGCGGGATTGCCTTAGCGGGAAACATGTTGCAGTCTCCCCACAATTGGGGGGCACATATGAAGAAAAATAAGCTTTTAGGTCTCGTATCCGGATCCATTTGCCTCGCCTTGGCACTGCCAAGCATCGGCTCTGCCAAAACACCACCCGCCACAGCAGAGGCCTTTGCCGCTGCACCAAGCATCTCAAAGGTGTCCATCTCAGCAGATGGAAATCGGATCGCCTTTGGCTACACGACGGCGACCGGGGAAACCCAAGTCCGTGTCTTAGATTTGCCCAGCAAAAAGACAGTTGGCGTATCGGTCGGCGATAAGAAGTTGCGCGGTCTCTATTTTGAAGATGGCGGCGACATTCTCATCACGGCCAGCGACACCATCCGTGGATTTGGCCCGAAATCGGAAATTTTTCGCACCTTTTCATTCGACTTTGAAACCGCCAATATCCGCAACCTTTTAGCGACTGGCGGGATGGTTCGGGAGTATAATTCCGGCGTCCGTTTGCACTCCCTGCTGCCCGACGCGCCAAACCGCGTGATCATGTCGGCCTATGACGTGAACAATTCCGATTTGATCTCGCTGAATCTCTATGAAGTCGCGACCAATGGCGTGCAGGTGGTGACCAAGGCGCTGGGCAATTCCAACACGGTGGACTGGATCACCGATCGTAGCGGCTCGCCGCTCGCACGGGTCGATCATGATCCCGAACGTATGACGACGAAATTATTCTTGCTCGGTGAGAACAAGCAATATTGGGAAGCCCTGAAACTGGACAACACGCCCAACGAAGGCATCTCTCTGATGGGGCTGTCGCGGCAGGGAAGGATCATTTTCTCCAAGCCATTTGAATCAGAGTTTGGCGAACTTTTTTCGATGGACCCCAAGACAGGAGCGACCACGACGTTCCTGCGCGCAGACGGCACAGAGCTTGAATCGGTCTTTCGCGACCCATGGTCAGACGTTGTCATTGGCGTCTCAGTCGGCGGCTTAGAGCCGATGGACCAAATGATCAGCCCCGACTTACAGGCCGCTCAAGGCACGCTTGAAGCGACCTTCCCGGACAAAATGGTTTCCATCACAGACACGACGCAAGACCGAAAAAAGATTGTCGCGCGCATTGAAACACCCTCCACGCCGCCCGAATATGTGATGCTCAATGTCGACGGCCCTAAATTGACGCGGCTGGGGGAAGCCTATCCCGGCTTAAAAAATGTGCCCATGGGTCGCCTGCAAGCCACGACTTACAAAGCGCGCGATGGGGTAGAAATCCCGGTCTATGTTACTCTCCCACCTGGCGATCAGGACATCAAAAACGCCCCGACAATCATCTTTCCACACGGCGGGCCGGAATCGCGCGACGAACCGCGCTTTGATTATTGGTCCCAATTCATGGCGACGCGCGGCTATGTTGTGATCCAACCCCAATTCCGGGGATCGACCGGCTTTGGTAAAGCCCATGCGCTTGCTGGACGGCGCCAATGGGGCAAGCGCATGCAGGATGATGTGTCCGATGCGGTGGCCTGGGCCGTCAAGGAAGGTCTCAGTGATCCCAAAAAGGTTTGCATCGTTGGGGCCAGTTATGGTGGTTATGCGGCCTTGGCAGGGGCGACTTTGACGCCGGACCTCTATCGTTGCGTGGTGTCGGTTGCCGGGGTTGCGGACCTGCCTAAGATGATTGAGCAGGAAAAGGCCGCGGCGGGCACCGCACGCGCTGCCAATGTCAATTATTGGTCTGATCATATTGGGGCCGATGATCGCGCAGCGATGGAAGCGGCCTCACCCCGACGTCTTGCCGATCAAGTGCGCGCGCCCATCCTTTTGATGCATGGACGAGACGATACCGTCGTCCGCTTTGAACAAAGCACCATTATGGCCAATGCGCTGAAAGCCGCTGGAAAGCCCTATAAATTCGTGGAGCTAAAAGGCGAAGACCATTGGCTTTCGCGTACCGAGACGCGCCAACAGATGTTGACCGAGTTGGAGGCTTTCTTGCGCGAACATTTGGGGCCGGGGGTGAATTAAGTGGGTAGACGGGATTTGGTCCTGATCGGTTTGATTTTGCTGAGCGGCCCGTTGAGCTGGGTCGTTGGGGTCGTCAATTGGATCCCCGGCGAAGCTGAAAAAGATCCGGTGCTCTTCCTCGCTTACATAATCCCCTACCTTACCCTGATCATTTGCACGGCCATGCTTATACTTTCGCTCGTTGCAGCATGTCGCAATTGGCTTTTGAAAAAACGGGACCCAAGCGCGTTCAAAACTAAACTTTGGACACTCCCCATTTGTATTCTCGGACTGTTCTTTATCGTCATTTCACAACGCATTGCCTCAGTTGACGTCACGGTTGAGCTCCCTGACTCCAAAGTCCTTCCCCCGACGCGCCATTAGGCCCTTTGCGTGCACCCCACCTTCCCATTCTCCCAATCCCGTCCTAGACTGAGGCGATACAATAATGCTCTGGGGAGGGCCTACGATGTTACTACCAATTTTGGCGCTGATTGCGTGGACCATGGTCATGTGGGTGTGGATGTATGCCACCCGACTACCAGCTATGCAAAAACACAAGATTGACCCGCAAGGGGCTGCAATTCCGGGTAGTTTGGACGCTTTACCGCTAAAAGTGGCCCAAATCGCGCATAATTATAACCATCTGCACGAGCAACCGACCCTGTTTTACGCGCTGGCTTTGACCGCGCATGTGGGAAATTGGGCTGATGGGCTTTCCATTCAGCTCGCTTGGGGCTATGTGGGCCTTCGTGTACTGCATTCGCTGGTGCAAGCAACCGTCAATGTGGTTGCTGCGCGCTTCGCGGTGTTTGCCTTGGCTTCACTCGTTTTAATGGCACTTTGTGTGAAAACGATCCTGGAAGCACTCGGCAGCTAAGTCAGGTGTGAGGGGCTTTTGCCCCCCCGATCTGCCCGAGTTTAAGTGCACGTCCCACATCAGAGCCACAATGGCTCTTTCATCGCTTTCCGCCGTCTGGGCGTTGCAAGTGGCCGTGTTTGTTTTCGCGAGGCCACACCGGGCGAAGGTTAGCCCTATTTGGCGCGCCTGACAGCAAGCAACTCAAGGTCAGGTCCGTCCCAGACGCGTGTGCGCACCCCAAGTTACGGGGGCGATACCGCACGCTTTGACGTGTGAAAGACGACTAAACCATGACTACTTTTGCCGATTTCGGCTTTGCTGAGCCTATCTTGAACGCCATCGCAGGCGAAGGCTATGAGCACCCTACCCCCATCCAGATGCAGGCTATTCCACCGGCCATGCAATCCCTAGACATTTTGGGCCTTGCCCAAACCGGTACCGGCAAGACCGCAGCCTTCGCGCTGCCCTTGTTGCACCACTTAAGCGAGCGCCGCATCCATGCCGGCGCACGCGCTTGCCGCGCGCTGATCCTGTGCCCAACCCGCGAATTGGCTGGCCAGATCGCCGACAGCTTGCGCACTTACGGGAAATTCGTCGGCCTGTCCGGCGCTTTGGTCTATGGCGGCGCTAATATCCGCAAGCAGATCCGCTCGATGGAACGCGGCGTCGACATCCTGATCGCCACCCCAGGCCGCTTGATCGATTTGATGAAGCAGCGCGCCATCCGCCTCGACATGGTCGAGCATCTGATCTTGGACGAAGCCGACCAAATGCTGGACATGGGCTTTATCAAGCCAATCCGCTTGATCGTCGGTGAAATTCCAAAGGCCCGTCAAACCAGCCTGTTCTCGGCCACCATGCCGAAGGAAATCGCCCACCTCGCCGAAGAATTGCTGACCGACCCAAAGCGCATCCAAGTCGCGCCTTTGTCGTCCGCCGCAGAGCGGGTGGACCAGCGCTTGATCATGACCAGCCAAGTGAACAAGCAGCAATTGCTGGAATCCATTTGTCATGAGCCTGAAGTCAAGCGCGCCATGATCTTTGTGCGCACCAAGCACGGGGCCGAAAAGGTTCTCGACAAGCTGGAACAACAAGGCATGTCGGTTGATGCCGTTCATGGCAATAAGAGCCAGAATGCACGTGAGCATGCGCTGGAGCGCTTCCGCAAAGGCCACACACGTCTGCTCGTCTGTACCGATGTGGCTGCACGCGGCATCGACGTCGATGGCGTGACCCATGTGTTCAACTTCGACCTGCCAGACGTGCCAGAAGCCTATGTCCACCGCATTGGCCGGACGGCGCGTGCAGGCGCTGAAGGGATTTCCATCTCCTTCTGTGCCCCGCATGAGCGCGACAATTTGCGCCAGATTGAGCGCTTGATCAAAAAGTCCATCACCAAGATGGACCCAGCCAATTTGATGAAGGCACCACGTCCTGCGGCACCTAAGCCTGCTGAAGTTCAGTATGACGAAGATGGCGAAACCATTTTTGTGGAAACCGTGGGCGAGGCTTCCAACACCTTGGCCGCGCCAACCAATGCGCATGGTGATGTGATCGGCGTTCTGCGCCGCACTGGGCCTAAGGAAATGCTATACGAGCCTCGCAACGACCCGCGTCGCGATGGCAAGTTCGGTGCCCGTGATGGTGGCCGCGAAGGTGGTCGTGGTGGTCGTCCTGGGCCTCGTGGTGGTCAATATTCCAACCGCGACCGCAGCGACGATGGTGACCGTCGTCCCCGCGCTGGCAATTTCGCGACGGGTTCGGTCTTCAATGAAGGCCGTCCACAACAGCGCGACGAAAGCCGCTTTGGGGCCCGTGCGCCAGAGGCCGCAGAGCGTCCAGCCTATGTGCGCCCAGTAGCCGATACAGGCCGCGAAGAGCGTCCTCGCTTTGACAAGCCGTTCCACAGCAAGCCACGCGAAGAGCGCAGCTTCCAAGACCGCCCACGGAACGAGCGTCCTCGTGACGACCGTCCACGCGATGATCGCCCCCGTGACGATCGTCCTCGCGGTGACCGTCCTCAAGGTGATCGCCCACAAGGCGACCGTCCACGCGCTTATGAAGGCCGCAGCGAGGCCTTTGGTCATCGCAATGGTCAAGGCCAGCGCGATTTCGCCCCACGCAAGGGCCCTGTCCCACGCGGGGAAGCCCGTATTGAAGGCCGCAGCGATGATCGCAAGTCAGCGAAGCCTGCTGCTGGCAAAAAGACCTTCGGCGGCAAGCCCGTCGGCCTCGGGCGCTCTGGCGCGCGCGGTGGGGCCAATGTTGGTCGCGGCGGTGACAGCACCTTCGTACCACGTCGCGGCCGTTCGTAATCCAAACGCTCATACCCGTTCAGGCCCCTAAAGCCTGAGCGGGTTAAGCAATTTAAGCCTGATCGCCTTCGCGCGCCCAAAAGCGCGCCAAGGCCCCCTCTATCGCCTCTGCACGCGGCCTAGCCACTTCGGCAATGTCGCGACCATGGGTGAAGAGGAAGAATTCATCCGCCTCAATGCCGCGCAAGATACGCTCTGCGGCGACACTGGCTGGAAGCCCTGCCCTATTCTCCTGCCCAAACGCCGCATCCAATTGGCGTGGCCCGCCAAATTTTTCATGGCGATTGCGAAACCCGTTCCAAATTTCAGACGCCACCAGCCCCGGACACAGGACTGAGACCGCTACGGGCGTGTCAACATAGTCGCGCGCCATCGCTTCACACAGGCCCACCAGCGCGTGCTTGGAGGCGGTATAGGGCGTTGCTTGCCCACCACGAACGGGCAGGCCCAAGCCATGCTCGGAAGCCGTGATCACCAAACGCGACGAGATGTCTTGTTCGAGAAGGCGCGGCGCAAAGGCGCGTACGCCGTCAATCGTGCCCATCACATTGACCCCAAAGGTCCATTCAATATTAGCGCGCGAGGCTTTGTGGATGGACCCGCCTGCACCAATGCCTGCATTCAAGAACACCAAAGTCACCCGGCCAAAGCGCTCAAAGGCAAAGTCTGCCAAAGCTTGATTGGAGGCGGGGTCCGCCACATCGGCAAAGCAGCCAAGTGCTGCCCCACCTTGATCGCGGATGGCTTGCGCCGCTGCTTCTGCCTTTGGCCCCTCAATATCGGCCAATAAAACAGCCGCACCTTTTGCAGCCAAGGCTTGGCCCAAAGCTAAACCAATACCAGAGGCCCCTCCTGTGATCACCGCAACATCTGCTGGTCCTATGTTCTGGGTCATGGCCTACCTCCTTCAGCTTGCGCAGCCGTACGCGACACCCCATCGTCGCCCAACTGGATCTGATTGGCAAACCTTGCTGCAAGTTAATTCGACAAGGTTACCCAAGAGGCAGAAGACTTAGCCAGTTATGAGCCATGGGGCGACCAGCGAGGGAGGGTGTATCCATGAATAGACGCGCGTTTTTGGGCACAGGGTGCAGTGGTTTGGGCTTTGCAGTTGCCAGCCAAGTTGGCGTAGCAGGCCCCGCTTGGGCCGCACAAGGCAAGCCTAAGTTCGGTAGCTTTGGTTTTGACAAGGCCGGCCGCGACCTTTCCATCCAACCCGGCAATGATTTTTGGCGGCATGGTGGTGGCACTTGGATGAAGAACAATCCAATGCCTGCAGACCGTTCGAGCTGGGGTGCTTTTGACGCCCTCGCCGCACAAGCGGAAGTCGATGTGCGTGCGATCATTGATGAAGTTGCGGCCAAAAAAGCGACGCCTGGCTCCATCGAACAAAAGATTGGGGACTTCTATCGCGCCTATATGGACATGGGGGCGATCAATGCCAAAGGCCTCAGCCCCATCCAAGCCGAACTGGATCGGATCGCTGCGGCGAAAACCCATGAAGATATCGCAGCCATTATGGGCACACCTGAAATTCCAACCCAAAGCCCGCTGGGCTGGGGGGTGACCTTGGACGACGGCAATCCAGACCGCTATTTGGTTGTTGTTACCCATAGTGGCCTCGGCATGCCCGACCGCGATTATTACATCAAAGACGACAAGCGCTTTGCCGAACTGCGGGAGAAATACCCAGCCCATATCGGACGCTTGTTGACTTTGGCCGGTCAAAGCAACGGGGTGGCAAAGGGACAACAGATTCTCGCGCTGGAAACCGAGATAGCCAAATTGCATTGGGAAATCACGGATCGGCGCGACAGCACGAAAATCTATAATCTGCGGACCTATGCCCAACTCGAAGAGCTCGCGCCCGAATTCCCATGGGCCGCTGGCTTTAAGGCCAATGGGTATAAAGACGTTAAAGAGCTGATTGTGAACGAGATCACGGCCATCGGCCCCTTGGCCAAATTGTTCCGCGCCACACCGATCGAGCAATGGCAGACCTATCTGACCTATCACGTCATTGCCGCCAGCTCTGGCCTATTGCCCCAAGCCATTTATGACGAGCGTTTCGACTTCTATGGCCGGACACTAAATGGCCAGCCCGAACAACGCGAGCGCTGGAAGCGGGCTACGCAAGCGCTCGATGGAGCCTTGGGCGAAGCCATTGGTCAATTGTATGTGGCCAAACATTTCACGCCGACCGCGAAAGCAAAAATGCAAGTGCTAGTCGAAAACTTGCGCAAGGCCTTTAGCGTACGCATTGACGGCCTGACGTGGATGACGGCCGCTACCAAGGTGAAGGCCAAGCGTAAGCTGGCAACCTTCAATCCCAAGATTGGCTATCCCGATCAGTGGCGCGACTATGGTGCCTTGGAGATCAAGGCTGGCGATGCGTTTGGCAATGACCGTCGCGCACGGGCTTTTGATGTCCAGCGTGACGTGGAAGATCTCGGACGTAAAACCGACAAACGGCGTTGGTTCATGACGCCCCAGACCGTGAACGCCTATTATAATCCCGTCTTCAACGAGATCGTCTTCCCAGCCGCTATTCTGCAGCCGCCCTTCTTTGACGAGTTTGCCGATCCGGCTGTCAATTATGGCGCAATTGGCGGCGTCATTGGGCACGAAATGGGCCATGGTTTTGATGACCAAGGTGCCAAATATGATGAGAATGGTGTTCTGCGCGATTGGTGGACCCCAGCCGATGTCGAAGCCTTCAATAAGCTAGGCGCGAAAATGGTGACGCAATATTCTGCCTTTGAACCTTTGCCCGGCGTGAAACTGAATGGCGAGCTCTGCTTGGGCGAAAACATCGGTGACCATTGCGGCGTCGTGGTTGGTCATCTGGCTTACAAACTGTCGCTGAAGGGCAGCCCCGCCCCGGTAATCGATGGCTTTACGGGTGATCAGCGCTTCTTCCTGTCTTGGAGCCAAGTGTGGCGGGAAACGGTGCGAGACGAGGCTTTGCGCAATCAAATCCAGTCAGACCCGCACTCGCCGGCAGAATTCCGGGTCAATGGCACAGTTCAAAACGTCGATGCTTGGTATCAGGCATTTAACGTACAACCAGGCAACAAACTCTATGTGGCCCCAGAGAACCGCGTCCGCATTTGGTAATGGCTAAGCCCCTCTCCGGCTCTGGAGAGGGGTTTTTTCGTTCATTGTGCGGCCAAGACTGAAACACGCGCCGCGATCAAAATGGGCGTCGGGCGCGCCTTTTGTCCCATCAGAACTGCCCCACGCCGCGCGGCAGGGCCTACGGAGTGGTCAGGGTGGCACTGCCCCCTGTGGCAAGGCTGTCTCGAAAATGCTGAACCGAGACAGGCCGCTAAACCTCCGCCCGGCCGCTATCGCCCTATTCTCAAACGGCGTGACGCATCTTGTGTTGTATCCTTCGGCTCACAAAAAATACCACCGTTCCTGCGACCGTGAGGCGATCCACAAGCCGACCACAGCGCAAAGCGCAGCAAAGTTGCGCCTTGTGCGCGCGCGACGGCCATGATCTCTAGACTGTGATTGCTGCCCCTTATGGTTGGAACAGCTTTCCAATCGGGGTGCGGTGATGACACAGGAACCCATATCAAACTGGCTGGGGCGACAGGAAACACTTGAAGAAACACTCTCCGCAGGCCCGGCACAGGGACTGGCGGCGACCCTAAATCTTGACCCGGCAAACTTTGCCACAGATGGGGCCACCCTCCCGCCGGTTTGGAATTGGCTCTATTTCCTGCCGCGCGCCCCCAGTCATCAGATCGGCCCAGATGGCCATCCCAAGCGGGGTGGGTTTTTGCCCCCGATCACTTTGGCGCGTCGTATGTGGGCCGGCAGTCGCTGTACCTTTCACCATGATTTGCATGTTGGTGACCGCGCCACCAAGACCTCGACCATCGTGAAGATCAGCGAGAAGCAGGGGCGTACGGGCACGATGTTCTTCGTCACCGTCCGCCATGAAATCCGTGTGGGGGCGAGCCTTGCGTATGAAGAAGAGCAAGACATCGTCTATATGGATATTCCCAAGGTCTTCACCCCGCCGGAGCCCGTGGCTTTGCCACCCTGTACCTGGCAGCATGACGTCGCGCTGGATCCCGTTCTTTTATTTCGCTTCTCCGCGCTGACCTTTAATGGCCACCGCATCCATTATGACCGCGACTATGCGATGGGGGTGGAGAATTATCCGGGCCTTGTGGTGCACGGGCCGCTACAAGCTATTCTGGCCTTCCACTTTGCTTGCTTAGAACAGGCTGACCGAAAGCCACAGGCCTACCGCTTCAAAGGTGTGCGCCCTTTGTTCGACTTTGACACGGTGAGCTTCAATGGCGCGCCGTCTGATCCCGCAAGCACCCTGATTTATGCCGCCAATGGCGACAAAGCTGTCACCATGGAGGCCCAGATGAGCTGGGCCTGAAGCCGAACACCACACAATTAAAAGCCGACCCAAACCAAACATCCATGATAGTCGGCGGGGGAAACAGGATGAACAGAATATTGGACGGTATGCGCGTGGTCGAGGGGTCAGCCTTTGTGGCCGCCCCTTTGGCTGGCATGACTTTGGCGCAAATGGGTGCCGATGTGATCCGCTTTGACCGCTTGCAAGGTGGCCTTGATGCCGAGCGTTGGCCCATCACCAAATCCGGGAAGAGCCTGTTCTGGGCGGGCCTGAATAAGGGCAAGCGGAGCCTTGCCGTCGACATGACGACGCCAGAGGGCCGCGAAATCCTCACCCGGCTGATCTGTCGGCCCGGCGAAGATGCCGGCATTTTTCTGACCAATCTGCGTTTGCGCGGCTGGATGTCCTATGAGGGCCTCAAGCAACATCGTGAGGACTTAATCATGATGGCGGTGCTGGGTGATCGCTTCGGCGGGCCGCAGGTGGATTATACGGTCAATCCTGCCGTAGGCTTCCCGATGGCAACAGGGCCTGAAGGCTCTAGCGAGCCTGTCGGCCATGCTTTGCCCGCGTGGGACTGTATCACCGGGCAACAGGCCGCCATGGCCATCATTGCCGCCGATCGCCACCGCCGAAAAACTGGCAAGGGCCAATTGATCGAATTGGCTTTGAAGGACACAGCTCTGGCCATGCTGGGCAATCTTGGGATCATCGCCGAAGCCAGCATCAATGGCAGCGACCGGCCGAAAATGGGTAATTCGCTGTTTGGCGCCTATGCGCAGGACTTTGTCTGCCAAGATGGTCAGCGTGTGATGGTCGTTGCCCTCACCGACCGACAATGGCGCAATCTGAAAGCCGCTACGGGCGCAGAGGCCGCTGTGGCGGACTTGGCCCAACGTCTCGATGCCGATCTGGATCAAGAAGGCGAACGCTTCATCCATCGTCATGCCATCACCGCCCTACTCAAGCCCTATTTCGAAGCCCGCACCTTGTCGGAAGTCGGCACAAGCCTTGCGGGCTCTGACGTGACGTGGAGCCAGTATCGGACGTTTAAGCAGGCCGTGGAAGAAGACGCTGATTGTAGTCTCGACAATCCGATGTTTGCGATGCTGCACCAGCCCGGCATCGGCAGCTATCTAATGCCCGGTAGCCCGATCCATTTCATGGGTGTGGACCGCCTTGCCCCCGCCCCTGCGCCGATCTTAGGCGAGCATACGTTGGAAATCCTGACCGAGATCGGCTTTTCCAATACCGAGATTGCTTCGCTGCACGATGGCAGGATTGTCGCCAGCCCCAAATAAAAAGGGGCTTGAAGCGTCTGCTTCAAGCCCCCTATTTCGGGATTTTGATCTGATTAGTCTGCTTTAGGCTTGCGCTTGCGGAAAGCTGGATTGAGTTCCATTTTGCGGATGCGGATCGACTTTGGCGTGATTTCCACCAATTCATCGTCGTCGATCCAAGCAATTGCTTGTTCCAGCGTCATGCGGCGTGGCGGGGTGAGGCGCATGGCTTCATCCTTGCCCGACGAACGGACGTTCGACAGCTTCTTTTCCTTCAGCGGATTGACGTCCATGTCTTCTGGCTTGGCGTTCTCACCAATGATCATGCCCTGATAGACGTCTTCGCCACCGTCGATGAACAAAACGCCGCGCTCTTCGAGATACCAGAGCGCATAGACAACTGACTTGCCGCTGTCATTGGCGATCAAAGCGCCATTGTGGCGGCCGTTGATGTTGCCCTTCCAAGGCGTCCAGCTGTGGAAGATGCGGTTCATAATGCCAGAGCCGCGCGTGTCGGTCAGGAATTCAGAGTGATAGCCGATCAGACCGCGAGCAGGAGCCAAGAAGGTAACGCGGGTTTTGCCGCCGCCGGATGGACGCATGTCTTGCAACTCGCCCTTACGGATAGACATCTTCTCAACCACGACGCCGGCATATTCGTCATCCACGTCGATGACGACTTCTTCCAGTGGCTCCATCTTCTGGCCGGTATCTTCATCGAGCTTGGTCAGAACGCGGGGGCGCGAGATCGACATCTCAAAGCCTTCGCGGCGCATACCTTCCAAGAGCACGCCGATTTGCAATTCGCCGCGGCCTTGCAGTTCATAAGCGTCTTTGTCGGCGGTCTCGGTGACTTTGATCGCCACGTCGGTTTCAGCTTGCTTCAACAAACGGTCGCGGATCACGCGGCTTTGCACTTTGTCGCCATCGCGACCAGCCAGCGGGCTCGAATTCACCATGACGGTGACCGACAGGGTTGGCGGATCGATGGGGGTTGCGTGAATGGCTTCGGTTACGTCCATGTCGCCGATGGTGTCGGCAACGGTGGTGGTGGACAGACCGGCGATGGAGACGATATCGCCTGCTTCTGCTTCTTCAATCGGCTGACGGCGCAAACCGCGGAACGCCAACACTTTAGAAATGCGCGACCGTTCGATGGTTTTGCCGTCAATGCTGAGGCCCTTTACAACCGTACCAGCCGTCAAGCGCCCACTTTCAACGCGGCCCGTCAGGATCCGGCCCAAGAAGGGGTCGGAATCCAGCATGGTCACCAGCATTTTGAAAGGCTCATCGCGACGTAGCGCTGCGTCAGGGGCGGGCACATGCTCGATAATGGTCTCAAACAAGGGGTTCAGATTTTCCCGCGAGCCATCCAGCATCAGCGAGGCCCAGCCATCGCGGCCAGAGGCATAAACCGATGGGAAGTCCAATTGCTCATTGGTGGCATTGAGCGCCATGAACAGCTCAAACACTTCGTCGAGCACTTCATCTGGACGCGCAGTCGGCCGGTCTACCTTGTTCAGGACCACGATGGGGCGCAGGCCGAGTGCCAAAGCCTTGGTCAACACGAATTTGGTTTGTGGCATCGGGCCTTCGGTCGCATCGACCAGCAGCAAACAGCCATCAACCATCGAGAGAACGCGTTCGACTTCGCCACCAAAGTCGGCGTGACCTGGGGTGTCGACGATATTGATGCGGACTTCGTCAGCGCCTTGGCCGTAGACGATGCTGGTGCACTTGGCCAAAATCGTGATGCCGCGCTCTTTTTCTTGCGGGTTGGAATCCATGGCGCGTTCGGCGCGCGCTTCATTTTCGCGGTAAGCACCGCCTTGAGCCAACAATTGATCGGTTAGAGTGGTCTTGCCATGATCAACGTGGGCGATGATCGCAATATTGCGTAGCGCAGCCGATGAAACTGGCGCGTCAGAAAGGGTGGTCACGGGTCATGCTCCGGGAGGAAATCTGCAGTGGAGGCCCCATCTACCCACGATCGAAATCAGGTGGCGGAGGCCTTAGTGTGCCGGGCCTATAGCAGCAAGGTGGGGGGTGCGGCAAATCGACCGCTGCGCAAAGCTGATTGGGTGTCCCAAACGCTCGACAAACAAGGCCCTATCAGACTATGCCGAACTCGAATTGTAGGGGAAAACCATGTCCAATGATGTGATCGTCGTGTTTGGTGGCTCAGGCTTTGTCGGGCGCTATGTGGTGCGCGCGCTGGCAAAAGCAGGCAAACGCGTACGTGTGGCGATGCGACGCCCCCATTTAGGCCAAGATTTGCGGGTTATGGGCGATGTTGGGCAGATCCAGCTGGTTCAAGCCAATGTCCGCAACCCCGAAAGTGTTGCCCGCGCCCTTGAAGGGGCAACCGGCGTGATCAATCTGGTTGGCATTCTGTATGAAAGCGGCAAACAATCCTTTCAGTCTACCCAATTGGAAGGTGCGCGCGTGGTTGCAGCCGAATCAGCTAAGGCTGGCATCACCCGCTTTGTTCAGATGTCGGCGCTCGGTGCTGACCCCGCATCAGCTTCTAATTATGGCCGCACCAAGGGTGAAGCAGAACAGGCCGTCTTGGGACTAATCCCAAGTGCCGCCATCCTGCGCCCCTCCATCATTTTCGGACCTGAGGATAATTTCTTCAACCAATTTGCGGCCATGGCCCGGATGTCCCCTGCCCTGCCCTTGATCGGTGGCGGCAACACGAAGTTTCAGCCGGTCTATGTAGGGAATGTCGCCGAAGCGGCGGTCAATGCACTCGACAGCGGCGGTGGCACATATGAGCTGGGTGGACCACGCACCTATAGCTTCAAGGAAATCCTCGAATATATCTTGAAGGAAATTGAGCGGCCGCGTTTCTTGGCACCTTTGCCCTTCTTTATCGCGCAGCCCTTGGGCGCAGTACTGAATGCGGTGTTCAAACTCTATCCTTTTGCTGGCCCTCCGCTGACCGACGATCAGGTCGTGATGCTGAAAACCGACAATGTGGTGAGCGCTGGTGCCAAGACTTTGGCCGATCTCAGGGTAACCATTTTGGAGAGCGTGGAGTCAATTGTGCCCACTTATCTGTACCGATTTAAGCCATACGGTCAGTTTCAGGTAAAACGCAAAGCCAGTTAGGTACAGCAATCAAGCATAACTCATGCGTAATATCGCTAAATAGCTGAATTTAATAAAGAAAAACAACTGGCATATCGATTGCTAACTACTCTATTACCATTACGTTAATAGAGTAGGATGTTCCAGAATGGTACGTACTCCAGAGCCTCGGGTTTTCAGCAAGAAAGCCCTTTGGATGTGTGCAGCGTCACTATGCTTCGTGCCGGGTTTAGCCGCCGCGCAGCAACCCGGCGCCGACCAAATGCGGCGGACCTACGGCGTCACGCCAGATGTCGAGGCCAGCCCTTATCGTTTCCCAAGCCGCGATCAAAACGGCGTTCGTCTGGTTGTGAACGGCCGCCCTGTGGATCTTGGCGGCTCGCGTTCCGCCGGACCCGCACGCTTGGCAGACCCTAATTCAGGTGTGGGTGGACAATTGTCGTCCTCGACGCGCTCGGGCCGTCTGCCTGGCTCTACCCTGACCAACACGACGGCTGTCGGCAACAATGTAACGATCAGCAACGTGCGCAACTCCACCATCTCGATCACCCAGATCAATAATGGCCGCGTATCCGCGACCACCAACACGCCGCGATAAAATCGCGCGCTAGCCCAGGTGAAACCCATGACACCCAACACACGAGCGCCCCGCATTCTCCTGATTTGCACGGCCTTGAGCACCCTTATGGCCGGATGCGCCAGCGTCCCGGCTGCTGACGTACGCGTGGCCCCTGTAGCCACGTTGAAGGGCAGCGCAGTGGCTCAGACGATGACCGATTATTCAGCCGCTCTGAAGTGCGTTTCTGATGTAGCCGGCAGTCAGGATTACCCCGCACCGCGCATCGCGGTTGGGCATATTACTGACATGACGGGTGCCGATGACCTCTATCTCGGCCGCCGTTTGACCCAAGGCGCAACCTTGATGGCGATTACAGCGGTGTCAAACGCCGGTATGCGGGTGATTGAGCGCTTTGATACGGGTGTGACCCAAGTTGATCTCGACTTTGCCAACAACCGTCTGTTGCGCGATTCAGCCACGGTGATCCGGACCCCCCAAGAAGGTCAGATCCAAGGCGTCGATCTTTATATTGTCGGTGGCATCAGCGAGTATAATCACAATCTCCAATCCCGCGGCCAAGATGCCTCGATCAGCAAGTCTGGCCGCAATGGCGGGTCGGCGTTCGCCACCAATGGCGATTATGTTGTCGATGTTGGCATGGATTTGCGTTTGATCGACGCACGGACCACCGAAGTGATCGCCGTCAAGTCGTACCGTAAGCAGGTCCGCGGCCAACAGCGTGAGCTAGGCGCCGTCTTGGCATCTGGCTCTGATACGATCGATATCGGGATCGGCGGCCGCAAGAATGAGCCCATTCAAATGGCTATTCGCAGCATCATTGATCGCTCGGTTTTCGAATTTACGGCTGGACTCTATGGCTCAGACGCCAGCAATTGCCTTAATCTTGCCCGCCAAATTGAAGCTGGCCCGGTTCAGGCGACTGCCGTGGCACCGCGCGCTACAGCGCCGCGCGCCACAGCCCGCGGGGCACCAGCCCTCGCCCCTACTCAGACTTCCAGAATGGAACCTGCCGCCGTCGCACCATCTTCGGTGCCCTTGGCCCCCTGGCTACAGCAGTCACGACTGGGTCAGAGCCAACCAGAGGCAAGTCCATCACAGACACGACCACAGTCGCCAGAATTGGCTGACGGTCAAACAAACTTCGGGCAGACCCAACTGAACGCTCCTTTGCGGGGCCTTCGGGCAGGTCAATTAGATCAACCCTTCGCGCCCGGGGACCGGTCCAACAATGAGACGATGCAGGAACGTCTGCGTCGCGAGGGGAATTAGCGGCATTGTTGAACTCATGCTCGGTGGGGCAAGGGCGTAAACTCAAAGCCACTTCACCGCGCCTGTATGTAACCAGCCAGCATGGAACAAAAAGTTCCATCGGCATTCAAGAGGGAAGTATCCAGTGAATAGAAAATCACTCTTCATCACAGCAACTGCTATCGCACTCAGCGCTTCGGTTGTTTCGTCGGCCATGGCGCAGCGTACCGTGATCAACACCAGCCAAAACAACGTGGCACGCGCCATTGCTGAAACCAATGCCGGCATCACCCGGACGGCAAACATTGCTGGTGGTAAGGTTGAAGCAACTGCGGCAGCGATTGGCAACACGGCATCGATCGATGTTGGCCGTGTAGCAACGATCTCTAACACCCAGACCAACAACGCCCAAGTTTCCTCTACCCTGAACCTCAATGCGGTGAATGGTTCGGTGAATAACTTCAAAGACGTGACCGCAACTTCGGCTGCGATTGCAAACTCCGCGACCGTCAAAGTTGCCAACACCGCAGCTGATGCAACCGGCATCACCAACACCCAACGCGCTTGGGGCACGACGCAATCGCGTTTGAACAGCAACATCGGTGGCGTAACCGGTAAGGTCGAGCAGACATCTGCTGCGATTGGCAACACCTTCTCTGCAGAAGTCTCAGGCCCAGTTGGCACCATCAACACCTACCAAGCCTATTGGGGTGATGTGAGCAGCCAATTGAACACCACCGTGAACAATGTCAGCGGTGATGTCACTGGCACCTCGGCTGCAATCTGCAACAGCGGCACCGTCAAGGCGACCACTGCGGCTTCCATCAGCTTGAACAACACCCAGGTCTGCAACATTGACCCAAGCGCAACCACCAACGCTCTGATCCAGAACGTCGGCGGCAAAGTCAGCCTCACAACGGCTGCAATCGGCAACACGTTCTCGCTGAACGCTTTGCCAGCATCGACCTTGAACGTGAACAACTTCCAAAACAACGGCGCGATCAACGTCGCTACGGCTAACTTGACCTTGGCGAATGTGGCTGGCGACGTCGCTCTGACCACAGCTGCCATTGGCAACAGCTTCACCGTTTCTGGCGGCAACTAAAACTATCGCAGGCTGAAGTTCAGCCTCGTAAGCAAGACTTTGAGGCCAATCTGTCACGCGGCGGATTGGCCTTTTTCTTAGCCGGCCTCAAACGTCTCAACAGCCGTCATTAAGGCAGCGACCAAATGACGCTCTTCCTCCGTCAAGTCCGGATGCCAGATATTGAAAATCAGGACGACGCGTGTCCCCGTACCTTGATTGCGGGCTTCATGCTCGATCGTATCATCAAACACCCAAACTTTGCCGCGTTCCCACAGGCGGACTTGATTGCCAACCCGGAACCAACAACCGTCGGGAACCAGCAGCGGCAAATGGCACACCAAGCGTGAATTCAAAAAGCCCGTATGGGGGGCAATCCACGCGCCGGGGGTGAGTTTCGAAAACAAGACAAAGGGCGCGCGCCCCTCAATCGTCTCCAGCGGCACCCCATCCAATGCTGCCAATGTTTTGGGGCATCTCTCTGCAAGTGGCGTTTGGCGTTTGCCATCGCGGATCAAATAAGCCGCTGTCCAATCGTCAACCGCCGAGACTTGTTCCTTGCCGGAACTGGCTACGACATGGGATGATTTTTCAGCTTCAACTTCGATGTAAGGCCCAAAATGTGTGCCCTCTTCGAGGATGGGCAGCAGCTCTGAACACATATCATCCGTTGCCGCTTCAACGGTGTCCAGCCAAGGAAAGCGGGCGCGGTCATAAAACTCAATCGCGGGCAATTCGGGGAAGAAATAAGCCCGCGGGGTCGGAACATAGCGCTGCTTGCGACCTGTCAGAATATCGAGACTATCGCCAAAGCGGCGGCTGGATCGCGCCGGATGGAAGCCCGCCTTTTCCACCTCCGCCAACAGATAATCGCTGAGGCCCTGTTTCAGCTTGGCGTGGGCCTCGCGCGCTCGGTTGAGTTCAGCGGCAATCTGGGGCGGCAGGCCCACAAGATCTGGCACCAAGACCTCTAGATGGGCGTAAAAGCCCATGGCAGCCCGCCTGCGACCCAAGGCGACAAGCGCATCCGCCTTGATCAAGTTCGCGCGAATATTGTCTGGGTCATATTCCAGCACTTGGGTGACTGCTGCGACTTCGCTCTGTCGGTCGCCTGCCGCTTGATAGGCCATCGAGAGGGCAAGCCAGACGGCACTATCTGCGGCCCCAGCCGCAACGATCGACTGAAACTTACCAATCGCAGTGGCTGGATCGCCGGCCCTTAAAGCCTGCATTCCTGCCTGCCCGGCCGCGTCAATGGCTGCCTGACTCATCGCTGCCCCAAAAGTCGTCATCCAATCGTCTCTCGCAAGTTAGGTGCGGGTTGGCTTTTCAGCCTTATTTTCCGCCAGCGGGGGCGTAAGTCTCCAGCCACTTCTTGACTTCCTGATACCAGAATAGCGAATTCTGAGGCCGAAGCACCCAATGGTTCTCATTGGCATAATAGATCAAGCGCGACGGTACGCCTTTCTTTTGCAGAGTATTGAACAACTCGATCCCGTGATTGACAGGTACGCGCAGGTCCAACTGCCCATGAATGACCAAGGTGGGGGTTTTGAAATTGGCCGCCATCATATTTGGGCTGATAGCTTGGAACTTTGCAGGTTCTTCCCAAGCTTCATAATAGCGGTTTTGATTGGCCCCATAATCGGCCCCAATCTGGGTGTATTGATTATAGACGGGGGCATGCGCCACCAAAGCCTTGAACGGATGGGGCCGACCCAAGAGCACCGTGGCCAGATAGCCGCCATAGCTGCCGCCAGCGGCAACCATACGCTCTGCATCCACCCATTTTTGAGCCTTCAGATAATCAGCTGCTGCCAAGGTGTCTTGAAAGGGCAATGTCACCCAATCAGGCTGGATCGCATCGGTGAACGCGTCGCCAAAGCCGGATGAGCCGTGGAAGTTATGCCAAGTCGTCACATAGCCCCAACCCGCAAACACTTGCGCATTCCAGCGGTAGGACCATTGATCGGTAATCCCAACATGGGGTCCACCATGCAAAAGGAACATCACCGGATATTTCTTCGACGCATCAAAGCGGGGTGGCTTAACCACCCACATCTGAATATCGGCACCATTGCCACTGCGATAACTGACCGATTCTACTTTGCCCATTTCAACTCTGGCAATCAGGCCGTCATTGAAACGGGAGAGCTGGGCCGTCTGCCCCGTTGCGCCGTCAATTCGGACCAAAGTGGCTGGGCTGGAGAAGCTGGCTTGTAAGCCAACCAAGCTACGCCCAGCAGCAGCAACTCCGGCGAAATCGCCGTCCTTGGTGATCCGACGTGGCGTTGCCCCAGTTAAGTCCATCTTGAACAGACGACGGGTTGGCCGATCTTCGGCAATAACCCAAAGCGATTTGGAATCGGGTGCCCATGTGACTTCTGCCGCAGACCAATCCCAATTGGCCGACAAATCACGCGGCGCTGTCTCGCTCGCTTGGCGATCCAACAGCATCACCCGTTGGCGATCAGCTGCCGCAACGATGACATTGGCACTCCAACTCAAATAGCGCCCGTCAGGGCTGTAATGGGGCTCGTTATCGCCTGCCAGATTGGCGGTGGTCAGATTGCGAAGCGCGCCTGTGGACAAGGAAAGCGCCATAACATCTGAATTTGGGCGGGTCCCATTGGTGTCGCTTTCGCTAACGAAGGCGATTTCCTGACCGTCCGGGGCGATGTCATAATCTTCAGAACCCGGTGTGCGGAATTCAATCGCCACACCCGCCGGGCGGGTAAGCGCAACTGGGTCGCCTGCATTGATGGATATGGTATAGAGGTGGGGCTGACGCTCATCGAGAAAATGATCCCAATAGCTGATGGGAGCCTTGTCCCAAACCCGAGCTTGCATGGTGGTGGAAGCGCGCTCTTTCAGGCGCTTGCCTTGATCCTCCCAACTCGCAAGATCGGTCCAGACTGAGCTGATGAAGGCGATCTTCTGGCTGTCTGGGAACCATTTGGGTGCCGAAACCCCGGTTGGCACCCCTGTCAGGCGGCGGGCCTCGCCGCCATCAGGGGCAATCACATAAAGCTGGTTGGCACTATCTGACCCGCGCTTTGAGACAAAGGCGATCCACTTTCCATCAGGGCTCCAAACGGGCGAGAGGTCATTGCCTTCGCCACTGGTGAGCTGACGGCCGCTGCCGGTTTCCGTGGAAATCACCCACAGAGCTGTAAAGCTGCGGTCGCTATCGGCGTCAAAGCGGGTGACGGTCACCACCGAGAATTTGCCATCGGGCGATAGAGAGGGTGCGCCGACGCGCTGCAATTGCCACATCAATTCTGGTGTAAGTGGCCCTTTGGCGGGGGCTGCTTGCGCTTCAGATTGCCCCGCCCAAGCCAAACCAACAGCCACCAGGCCCAACAAGCCCCAGTTTCCTAATTTCCCCACGTGTGCTTCCCCCAGCCAAAAACCTTTGCGATCTTTTCTAAGCAGATCACGCCTGAAAGCTAGGTCGCTGCCCATTTCGTGAAAAGAATTTTTACATACCCTTTTTGTCACGCTGGCCAAAACAAGCGCCATGTGAGCCCATATCGACGAAATCCTACGCCAAAAGCCCTTATGCTTACGAGAAATTTACTTCAAATCCGCGCCTGGATTCTTGGCTTAGGATCATGTGCTTCGAAAGCTTCAAACAAATTTGATCAATCTTTGACTAAAAAACCGGGCCAGAAGGGTAGAAATTCTATGCTTTGTTTCAAAATTCCGCTTTAAATCTTCGGAATTATCAGTCCCCCCAACCTATTCACGTTCGGGGACCGCCGATGAAATCTATTCTACTTTCCATGACCGCTGTTGCAGCCTTCATTCCATGTGGCGCAGCATTGGCCCAAACCGCAAAGCTTCCAACGGGCCAAGAACTCGCTTGGTCATCTGCTGCATCGCGCGTCGGCGCCTTTAAGCCACGCCCTTGGGCAGCCCGGGGGACCAACGTCACCATCGCCATCATCGATTCAGGCATTCGCCGCGATCATATCGATTTTGCCGGTGCGATCACGGGCGGCTATAATGCTTTCACCAATTTGACGGGCACAGCTGCCGTTAATGACACTAATGGCCATGGCACGCATGTGGCCTCGCTTGCCGCGGCCCGCGCCAATGGCGTCGGCATGGTGGGGGTTGCGTCCAACGCCCGCATCTTGCCCGTGCAGGTTTTCCAAGGCTCCTCCACCTCGGACTTCTATGTCGCGCGCGGCATTAATTACGCCACCAGCCAACGCGCTTTCGTCATGAACCTAAGCTTGGGCGGGTCGACCATGAGCCCAACCATCCGCACCGCTTTGCAAGGCGCGCAGGCGGCGGGCCTTTTGATGGTGATTGCAGCAGGTAATGAAGGCCTCGCCAATCCCTCTTTCCCTGCGCGTCACGCCTCTGAAGCTTGGGCCAAGGGTCAGATTATCGCCGTTGGCGCGGTTGACGCCAATAATGTGATCGCCAGCTTCTCCAACCGGGCAGGCGATGCCCGCAACTTCTATTTGGTGGCTCCTGGCGTCAATCTGATCGGTGCCTTTCCATCTGCACCCAACGCCTATGCGTACATGAGCGGCACATCAATGGCCTCGCCCGTGGTGGCGGGCGCTGCGGCCGTCGTGAAAAGCGCGTGGCCCTATTTGACCGCGCCAAAGGTCGCTGAAGTCCTGTTCGTGACCGCGACAGACTTGGGCGCAAAAGGCATCGACCCGATTTATGGCCGTGGCCTCCTCAATCTCGAACGAGCACTTATGCCTGTAGGCACCGTCACGACGGTAAGCTCGGCTGGCACGACCCCTCTGGCCCTAGCGCCTTCGACCAGCGGCGCTGTCGCCATTGGTGCCAAGTCGCTCGCCGGTGAAGGTGGCGCATTTGAAGGCGTGGTGTTTGACGCCTTTGGTCGCGACTTTGCCTATGATTTTGCGACCAAAGCGCAAGATTTACGGCCAGACTCGGTCTCGATCCTTGCCACCACGCTGACGAACCGCATGCAAGCGACTTTGGCCAGCGTGGCTACCCCCAGCGGCACCTTGTCTCTGATGGCAGCCCCGGCTCAAACAGCAGGCGGCGATACCAGCGGCGGCCTCCATTTTGTTGGCAACCAAGGCCAGTCTTGGGCGGTTGCCATTGGGCAGGTTTCCCCCATCCTAGGCGCGAGCCTGACGGCAGGCACCGCCCCCAGCGGCCGCCTCCTCAGCTTTGCCGATCACACAGCGCTGTTTGAAGGCGTCACCGCCAGCGTGGCGAGCCAACAGACCTTGGACAATGGTGTCAGCCTCACCTTTGGCGCGCGCTTGCAAGGCGAACACTATAAGCGTCGCGGTCTGAACTGGACGCCCAACGCCACCAGCCAAGCCACCAGCGTGGAAGCCGCCCTCAGCCGTCAGTTTGACCGCCTGAGCCTTGGTGCCAGCGTCGTGGCCATTCAGGAAACCCAAGGTCGCTTGGGTGACGTGGATAGCGAGCTGTTCGGCCTATCAGGCCCTGCCCGTACGTTCGCGGTCCAAACCGATGTGGCATGGGCTTTGTCTGACAAAGCCTCGCTCAGCGCCCGGATGACGCATTCGCAAACCGCTTCACAGCTGGGTGCGGGCGAGAGCTTGGTCAGCTCGATCAGCGCGACGCAAGCCACCGCCTATGCGATCAACTTCGCCCAACGCGACCTCTTGGCAAAAGGCGACCAACTCGACCTCGCCATCGGCACGCCGCTGACCAGCCGTAGCGGCATGATGAATTTGTTGTTGGCGACAGGGGCGGATTCTGAAACCGGCGCGCCCATCATGACCCGTCGCGGCATCAGCCTTGCGTCGAAAACGCCCGAGCAAAGGTTTGAGGCGGTCTATACCCGGACTTTGAGCCAAGATTCAGCCCTCGCCTTCGCCATCATGGCGCGTCAGGATGCCGATGGCATCGCGGGCAAGGAAGATCAGGCCATGATGGTCCGCTATCAGACGAGCTTCTAAACAGCGCCACGGTTCCCAAACCACAGACCCCGCGATTGGCACGTCCAGTCGCGGGGTTTGGTGTTTTTAGGCTTAAAGGATTGGTAGGGACGGCCGGACTTGAACCGGCACGGATTGCTCCAACGGATTTTAAGTCCGGTGCGTCTACCTATTTCGCCACGTCCCCATCTAGGCGCTTTGTGCGTCATACGCGCTTTTTGAGCAAGAGTGTCATGATGTAATCCATCGGCTTTCTGCACGCACACTTTAGATGCCTTGCAGAGCATTGACCGAGTTTTGGCGGGCGCTCGGCTTGCAGTGCCAACAAAGCTCAGCCAGATTGGGGGCTCTGGGTCAGTTGATTGGCCGATTTGGTTGAAAGTTCCCCCGCATGTCGAAAGCGCTCATCATTCTTGCCGCACTTATTTTAGGACTTTTGGCTGGAATTTGGCTGGGTGCCAGTGAAGCGATCAATGCGACGGCGGACACGATTGGCTCGGTCTGGCTGAATGGTTTGCGCATGACGGTGGTGCCCTTGGTGGTCGCGCTTTTGATCACCGGGATTGCGCAAACGGCCTTGGCGGCACGCGCTGGCAGGTTGGCTGCGCGCGGCGTTGGCACCATGATGGTGATCCTGTGGTGCTCCAGCATCATGGCGGCCATCATGATCCCGCTGATCCTCAGCGTCTTCCCCATGCCCGATGGATCGGCAGAGGCTTTGCGGGAGGCACTGAGCATTACTGAAAAGCCCGGCCCCGTGCCGCCGTTGGGCGATTTCCTGCGCGCGATGATCCCGACCAACCCGATTGCAGCGGCTGCCAATGACGCCATTCTGCCTTTGATCATTTTCACCGCCGCTTTTGGCTTTGCCTTGACGCGCTTGCCGCTGGAAAAGCGCGCGCCAGTGACCGGCTTTTTTGAAGCCGTGGCCGAAGCCATGATTTTGGTGATTGGCTGGGTGTTGGCACTTGCCCCCATCGGCGTGTTTGCTTTGGCTTTTGTGGTTGGGGCCAAGGCAGGCGCAGAAGCCTTTGGCGCGCTGGCCCATTATGTCGTGGTCCTCTCGGCCTTGGGCGTGATCGTGTGGCTGGCGTCCTTTGCCTTGGCGGTCTTTGGCGCCAAGCGCGGTTTAGGCGAATTCTTCAAGGCCGCCATTCCAGCCCAAGCGGTGGCCATCTCCACCCAATCCTCGCTCGCGTCGCTCCCAGCGATGCTGAAAGGCGTACAGGCTTTGGGCGTGCCAGCGGCGAAGGCCGATGTGATCTTGCCGATTGCGGTGGCGATCTTCCGTGCCACTGGCCCGGCGATGAATTTAGGCGTCGCGCTTTATATCGCCAATTGGTTTGGCGTGGAATTGGGCCCTGCCCAGATCGCCTTGGGTATTGCGGCAGGCGCCACAACGACATTGGGCGCGGTCAGCCTACCAGGCTCCATCAGCTTTATCAGCTCCATCGCGCCGATCTGCTTGGCCTTGGGCGCACCTGTAGAGCCACTGGCCTTGTTAATTGCGGTGGAAACTTTCCCCGACATTTTCCGGACTTTGGGCAATGTGACGATGGATATGGCCGTCACCGCGACCGTCGCGCGGCAAGATGACGATGCAGCAGAGCAATCCTCATAAGACCCCCTGCCCAAAAGCCAATTTGAGGGCTATATGACAGGGATGTATATCGACGCAGACACCGCACCCGACAGCCGTAACGACCATGCCATCAAATTGCATGGGCCAGAGGCTTTTGCCGGCATGCGCGCCGCAGGCCGCGCTGCCGCCGAGGTGCTGGACATGTTGGTGGGCGAAGTCAAAGAAGGCGTCACGGCTGAGCGTATTGACACCTTGGCGCGCGACTACGTCCTCGATCATGGCTGGATCCCGGCTTGTATGGGCTATCGCGGCTATAATCACACGACCTGTATCTCGCTGAACCACGTCGTCTGCCATGGCATTCCCGGCCCACGCCAATTCCGCAGTGGCGACATCGCCAATATCGACGTCACGGTGATTGTCGACGGTTGGCATGGCGACCACTCGCGCATGTACGGCATTGGCGATGTATCCCGCAAAGCGCGCCGGCTGATGGATGTAACATGGGAAAGCCTGCAGCGCGGCATTGCAGCGGTAAAACCCGGCGCGACCCTAGGCGACATCGGTCATGCGATCCAAAGCTTTGTCGAAGCACAGCGCTGCTCGGTCGTGCGTGATTTCTGCGGCCACGGCCTTGGCCGCGTGTTCCACGACAATCCAAACATTGTCCATTTCGGCAAGCCGGGCCAAGGCCCAGAATTGCGCGCCGGCATGTTTTTCACCATTGAGCCGATGGTGAATTTAGGCAAACATTCGGTTTCGATCCTGCCTGATGGCTGGACCGCTGTTACGCGCGACCGTTCCTTATCCGCGCAGTTTGAACACTCGATTGGTGTGACTGAGGACGGATGCGAGATTTTCACCCTCTCCCCTCTTGGCTTGGACACACCCCACACGCTGTCTGATCCAGTTTGAGGGCCCATGGGAATAACCAACAAGTCGAATGCCCATCTAGATGGCCATCGCGAGCGCCTGCGTGAGCGCTTCTTGCGCGCAGGCGCAGACGGACTTGCTGACCATGAACTCTTAGAGCTGTGGCTGTTTGGGGTTATCAAGCGGCAAGACACCAAAGTCTTGGCGCGCAATTTGATCACACAGTTTGGCGGCATCAATGAGGTGCTGCAAGCGCCGCTCCACGATCTGTTACGCGTTGATGGCGTTGGCCAAGTCGCGGCCATCCACCTAAAATCCATTCATGCGATCCAAGTGCGCGGCAGCCAGAGTGAGATTATGAACAAGCCCGTTTTAGGGTCTTGGTCGAGTGTATTGTCCTATCTCAAGCTCAATCTAGGCGGGGCCAAGCGCGAGGAGTTTCGCGTTTTATTCCTCGACAAAAAGCTACGCCTCATAGTGGATGAAAAGATGGGGGAAGGCACGGTCGACCACGCGCCAGTCTACCCGCGCGAGATCGCGCGCCGGGCACTGGAATTATCGGCCAGCTCGGTAATTCTGGCCCACAACCATCCGTCTGGCGACCCAACGCCTTCCAGCGCAGATATTGCGATGACACGCGAAATCATCAATGCACTTAGCCCCTTAAAAGTAACGGTCATCGATCACATCATTGTTGGATCCCAAGATACACGAAGCCTTAAGGCTTTTGGCCTAATATAGTACTAGTATAGCTGTATTCTATACGCGTTAGTATCCGTCAAATAATCAATAATGTGACTGGGTAATTTTGCGTATCTAAAATTACTCATAGGGAAGTTTTCTCTATGACTATGCATTCGCGTAAAATGAATAACGCCAACTCAACAGGTGTTCGCAGTCTGGCTGCATTGGCGAAGACCTGCTCGACCAGTCGTGTCCTGAATCTCAACGCGATCGACCAGTCAGCGTTGCGAGCTACGGAAAGGCTTCACACGCCATTTTTTCAAGATCGGCTGCTGAATTGTGCGATTATCACCAAGCACAGGCCCAGACCCGATGAAATCGAGTATTTCCACGAAAATGTTCCCGTGGCGACCAAGATTATTTTCCCGCTCGACAATCTTGATTTACGGGTGGGTGGGCGCTCGGTCTTTGTCAATCAAATTGGCTATTTGAACGCGATGTGCGACTTCCTCGGCAAGGATCAGGTTTTGTTGGACGCCGATCTGACAGTCCTAGAACTTTTAAATGAATTGCCGTCGCTGGATCCGTTCTTGGTGCGCGAACAGCTTAAGCGCCATAATTTCACGCCGTCCGACGATTATTTCGCGATCACGCCCAGCGACACGGCCCGGCTTGAGAAATTCGCTTATAATGAAATCCGCGAACTGGTGACCCTCGCTTTTCAGTCTGGCGCAGAGGCGGGCGGCGAATTGGTCAAGCGCATGTCGAACGCTATTCTCGCAACCAATGCCGACCACCGCTTGGCACCCTTACAGATGACGCTGGGTCTAGAAGGCGAACAATTTCAACGGGGTATATTTAGTTGGAAGGGCTTTTTGTACTATAAATGGCAATTCCAAGAGACCCGGCCAGAGCTCTACAAAGTGGTCGCCCAGATGCAATCGATGAAGATACGCGGCCGTGTTGACCCCACAGTCGGCTATCTGGTGGGTACGGTTCGCGGCTCTATCAAGACACGTATCCAAGAAGCCATTGAGCGTGCGGGCGACATCTTGTCCTTATACGACGACGGGCTCGCCGGCCTAACCAAAAAGGGCAATGCGGCAGAGTTCCGCAGGTTCTTGCTGGAAGCGCCCGGCCTCTTCATTGAATTAGGCCATGCCATGGGCATGATCTCGCACATTGTATCCTATTGGCGCTATCAATTCCGCCCAAGCCAAACCGAAGTCACCAATGTTGAGGAATTTCTCGACCTCTTGAAAGACTTCGACCTTGGCCTTTCCCCTCGCGAAGTTCGATAATTTGTGCAATTTATCCTATTTTTTCGGCAGTCCACCTGCACAAATGTAACCAAGGTTTACGAAATCTCAATTGGCCTTGACCTACCAGTAGAACGCCGAACAAATGCGTTTCCGTGTGCGCCAGTTGGAATTTTGGGGTGAGTGTCCATGAGTGGCGTAAGAAGCTTAGCAGCACTAACTACCACTGCCTCAACCAGCCGGGTGTTAAACCTGCATCTGGTCACCGTCGAGTTCGCTGATGATATGGCGCGGGTAAGCTCGCCCTTCTTTTTCGATGCGGTCTTGAATCGCGCGATCATCATCAAGCACCGGTTGCGCAGCGATGAGACCTATCTGTTGAGCGATGGGACAGCGGTTGCCACAAAGATCATGTTTCCCTTGGATCGCTCCGACTTGAAAGCGGGTGGGCGCTCGATCCTAGTCAACCAAATGGGGTGGCGCGCCACGCTGTGCGATGTGTTGGGCGCGACCGAGCCTGAGTTGCAAAAGGATTTTGAAATCCTTGAGATGCTCAACGAATTGCCGTCGCTCGACCCATTTCTCGTGCGCGAACAATTGCGCCGCTATCACCACCATCCAGCCGATTGCTATTTCGCCATTTCGCCAGCCGATAATGCGCGGATGCAAACCTTTACCTCCAACGAAATGGCCCCACTGATCGCGATGGCGTTTGGCAGTAAGGATGGTGCCATTCCGCCTGAACTCGTGAAGAAGTTGGCCGATGCGCTTTTGTCGACGAACGCGGACTCGCGACTGGATCCCTTGCGCATGACACTTGGCCTCGAAGGCGAGAAATTCACGCAAGGTATTTTCAGCTGGAAGGGCTTTATCTATTATAAATGGCAGTTCTCTGAGACCTTCCACAAGCTGACTAGGATCAGCACGGAAATGGACTCAGTCAAGATCAAAGGCCGGATGGATAAGAATATTCGCGAAGAGATTGATGATCTGAAAAAATCGATCCGAGGCCGTATTCGCGATAGTGCAAAGAGCTGCCAACAGGTGTTGTCACTCTATGATGACGCATTCCGTGACTTGGTTGATAAGGGCAATACGGCGGCATTTCGTCGATTCTTGCTCGACGCGCCGGTGCTATTCATTGAACTTGGACATTCAATGGGAATCATCTCGCACATCTCGTCCTTCTGGGCCTATCGGTTCAATAAGGACAAGGAAAAGAATGTTGAGGTTCAGGAATATCTCGACATCCTGCGCGAGTTTGAAAATGGCTTGGCCCCCAAGCGCGCAACCATGGTAACCTGGTAGGCCACTAGGGCCAGCTGAATTTCGCCAAAGAAACGCGAACTAGCTCGCTTATGCAGCCTTGCATGCAGCCTTGGCATGCAGCCGAGGGCAAACGCTTTTGCCGCCATCACGCTTGGGCGCGAAGTGCCTTTCCATAAGTCGCCAAGGCCGTGCGTAATGCATCCCCGATCGCCACTTGAGTCACAGGTTTTGCGACGTGCAAGTCTGCGCCAGCTGCCAAGGCATCGCGGCGATGATTTTCACCCGCATTGGCGGTCAGCATGATGATTGGCGTAGGCTTTGCGCCCGTCTTTGCTTCAAGGGCGCGGATTTCACGGGTTGCAGCAAGCCCGTCTTTGATCGGCATCTGCATATCCATAAAGATGACGTCGAAGGTTGCCGTCTCAAAAGCTTCGACGCCCTCTGCGCCATTTGTCGCCGTGAAGAACTCGGCCCCAAAAGGTTCCATCATAAACCCAAACACCTGCTGGTTCAGCAATTGATCCTCAACCAGCAGGACGCGCAAATCCTTGGGAATGTCGCGACAAATCTCCGCCGGATCCTCACTGACACAGGATGGCAATACGGCTCTGTCGAGGGCCAACGGCAAGTCAAGCGTGAAGACGGAGCCAACTTCGGGCGTTGATTGCGCACGGATGGTTCCGCCCATCAGTTCCGTCAAGGATTTTGTGATTGCAAGACCCAGACCGGTACCGCCAAAGCGACGGGTGATCGAATTGTCGGCCTGTGAGAAACGCTCAAACAACTTCTGGCTCTGGGCTTCGTCAAAGCCAATGCCTGTGTCTTCGACGTCGATCACCAATCCGGGGCCCATTGCGCGAGGGCTTGCGGTTACTTTAACACGGCCCAGAGCGGTGAACTTCACCGCGTTCGACACAAGATTGGTGATGACTTGGCGGAGGCGAACTGGATCGCCCAAGAAGAGTTGCTGTGCGGGCAGCTTGTTGTCGAATGCCAGCTCAAGCTTCTTCTGCGCGCAGGCTCCTGACATCAAGGCAATGACTTCGTGAATGATCAGAGAGACATCAATTGGAACCGCTTCCAATTGAAGCTCACCGGCTTCGACCTTAGTCAGATCTAGAATATCCGACAATTGGCGCTCCAGATCCTTGCCAGAAGATCGGATCAATTCGACCATGCGCTTTTGGCGATCGTCCAATGGTGTATTGGCCAAAGCAGAAGCTACGCCGACAACCCCGTTCAAAGGCGTGCGCAACTCGTGGCTCATATTGGCTAGGAATTGGGTCTTCGCAGCATTGGCAGCGTTAGCTTTGACCGACAAATCTCGCAAATGCTCTTGCTGAGACTTCAAATGGGTGATGTCAGAGAAAGTCGATACCACGAAAGAGGGGGTTTCTTCAAAAGGTTCGAACAAGGGACTCGCCGAAAGGTGCAGCCATTTCGTGCCACCGTCAGCGTCTGGAACACCCACCACTTCATTGCTGACTGGAATGCCGCTGCGCAAAACCTCAATCGCTGGGATTTCGTGGGGCAAGTAAGGTGTCCCGTTCTCTCGCAATCGCTGCCAGCGCGGATCGTTTGGCATCATGCCCAACATAACATCCCGTGACAGCCCCAGAATCTGACAGGCGCTAGCATTGGCTTCGACAATCTTGCCGATGCGATTTTTGATCAACACGCCCTCAGACATGGTTTCGAGAATAACGCGTGCATGGTCTGCTTCGCGGTTCAGCGCTTCATTGGCTTCAGCCAAAGCAAGCGCGTCGCGGGTCGAGCGGGTGATCTCGAGCTGGCTGACAACAATCTTTGCCAACGATTTCATTTGCTCAATTTGCTGATCCGTGATGCCGCGGACCTTTTGGTCGATCGCGCACAACGTCCCCAGACGCAGATCTGGTCCGACAATCAAAGGAAAGCCAAAATAAGCACGGATGTTTGGGGCGCCTAGAACCAGCGGATTATTGGCAAAGCGTGCATCCTCGAGCGCATTGGGGATGATCAGTGGCTCATCGTCCAAAATCGCATGCGCACAAAAGGCGCTCTCGCGATCCGTCTCGCACGCATCCAGGCCGACACGTGCCTTGAACCATTGCCGCTCTGCATCCACGAGAGAAACCAGTGCGATCGGAACATCCATGATACTTGAGGCTAAGGCAACAATCGCATCTAAGGACGGATCGGGGAGCGTATCAAGAACCGCAAAATCCACCAGTTCAGCAAGACGCTGGGCTTCATTGTGGGGGGTAGGTGCAGCCATGGTCTATCCTCAAATACGCACAGGATAGGCTTCTCATAAACCCTTTAAAGGAGTCTTAGTATGTCGATCAATTATTCGATATCTCAGGGATTCTTTCCAAAATATGATCCAATTTTGAGGACAATGATCAAAGTCCAAAACTTGCTTTGTCCCTAGCAATCAAAGTCACGGCCAAAGTTTCACGTTATTTTTACTCGGCAGTCTTAAGGTACATGATGGCGATTTTTTCGTGACACAGAATTGGTCCGAGGCAATGGATACTCAAGCAGCTGGATTTGCAGAAGTCGGCCTCAATCGGGCGAAAGAGCTGAAAACGCGCCTGGCCGTGGCCGTGTTTCTGACGCTTGCCTGCTTCTTCATCGTCGGCGGCTATGAACCCTTTGTCTGGCTAGCCATCGTGGTTATCGGGCAAGCGCTCGACTGGTTCACGTTCAAACCTTTGCGTCTGAACCCAGAGCAGGTTGTGTCACGTGCACGGAAAATTGGCTGCGTTGCCATCGTGACCATCAATGCCTTCGTCTATACCAGCGTCGCGGCTATCTTGTGGGCGGAAGGTGGCGAGGCCGGACGCATTTTTGCCACCCTGATCATTTGTGGTGCGCTCCTCCATTCCACCTTGCATGCTGCCCGTTCTACAGCTTTGCTAGCGGCTTCAACGGTGCCGATGTGCCTTTATCTGATCGGCCTGCCGATCGCGTCTTGGCTCTATTTTAAGATGGAAGCGACGACCTCTGCCGTGATCTTGATTGGATCGCTCGTCTATCTGGCCCATCTGGCGATCATCATTCGCCGCTCCTTTGAATTCACCGATCAGCTCGTGCGGGCCAATGATGAAGCACAAGACCAAAAGACGCGCGCGGAAAGCGCTAGCCAGACCAAGTCAGACTTCTTGGCAACCGTAACACACGAAATTCGCACCCCTATGAATGCGGTCATGGCCTCTGCCATTTTGCTGCGTCGCACCAAATTGACCAAAGCACAAAGTGAGCATGTCGATATGCTCAATGATGCGGTCGATACCCTATTGGCGCTCTTGAATGACGTGCTCGATATGTCGAAGATCGAGGCTGGGAAAATGACGGTTGAACGGGTCGACTTCCCGGTCATCGACGAATTGCAAGCGGCGGTTCGGATTTGGGACCCCCGTGCCTCAGACAAAAATCTCAGTCTTCGGTTTGAGGCCACAGCCGATTTCCCGACCGCGATTAAAGGCGACCCCTTACGAATCCGCCAAATCCTGTTCAATTTGATCTCGAATGCCGTGAAATTTACCGAGACGGGTTCCATCAATGTGTCCGCGCGAACGGGCCTCGATGCCAAAGGTCGGCGCGCCATGGTGCTGGAGGTCACCGACACGGGCTGCGGCATTTCAGCAATTACCCTATCGCGCCTGTTTGCTGAGTTTGAGCAAGGCAATCAAATGATCGCGCGCAAGAAGGGTGGGACGGGCCTCGGCCTTGCCATCAGCCGGCGCTTGGCTGAGCTGATGGACGGTTCACTCGATGTCCGCAGCACAGAGGGCGAAGGCTCAGTTTTCACGGTTACCTTGCCCTATGAGCTGGCAGATAGCCAAAGTGCGCAGGACGAAGCCGAGGATATTGAGTTGGAGGTGCGCCCCTTGCGCATTCTTGTGGCTGAAGACCATCCAACCAATCAAAAGATCGTCAGTCTGTTTTTGTCGACTATGGGCTGGTCACTCGCAATGGCCAATGACGGCCTTGAGGCGCTCGAGATGGCAGCGCTGGAAGAATTTGATGCCATCCTGATGGACATGCAAATGCCCAATATGGATGGCCTTGAGGCAACCCGCCGTCTGCGTGCAACAGCTGGCTATACCCAGCATGTGCCCATCATCGCGCTCACAGCGAACGCAATGGATCACCACCGGGCCGCGTTCATGGAAGCGGGTGCCGACGCCTTTGTACCAAAGCCTTTGGACCCTAACGTCCTGATCCAAACCATTCTGACCTGCGCCAAGGCGAGTATGGCCGACGTGACCCATACAAACGCCCAAGCAAACTCCCAAGCCAATGAGCCCGCTCTCGCGGCCAGCCTGTCCGTACCGGCTTGGCAGTTAGACCAAAGTCTCGCCTAAGGCATAGGCTGGCCCGGCGCTTTTGTGGCCCGATGCGTGCCGCATAGGGGCGCTGACAAAACTTTCCGTCTCATCCATCTCTCCAAAAAGCCTCCACATGGCCTCCATCTGGGTCGCTATTTTCACGATCATACACCGCTTGGACCAAGTCCAGCTGGCGCTTCTGTAGGGCCCTTTGGCTCTGCCGCCTCGCGGTGAGATGAGAGAAAAGACAATGAAAAAAGCGATTGCCCTTGGCACCCTCCTCGCCCTCGCCCTGTCAGCCGCCCCTGCCTATGCCGAAGGCACCTTCACAGGCTTCTACGCAGGCGCTGAAGTTGGCGCGGCGCGCAGCAACACCAAAACCACCGTCACCCCCGCGACGGGCGCAGCCGCCACCCGCACCAACAAAAAGACCCAAGCCGATGTCGGCGTGTTTGGCGGCTATGGCTATCAGTTCGACAATGGCTTCTATTTGGGTGCAGAGGCGAGCGCCAATCGCCCCACCACCCAGAATAAGGCGATCACGCTTGGCGGGGTTTCGGTGCGCGAGCGCCCACAATATGAATTGGCCCTCAAAGGGGTTGCTGGCATCGGCATTAGCGACAGCACTTTGATCTATGCCAGCGCGGGCGTGTCGCAAGTAAAGAGCAAATATCTCTTGCCAAACAATATCACCCGCAATGCGACCTCGAGCGGCCGGGTACTTGGTTTGGGCGTGGCGCAAGCTTTCGGCGACAATCTGATTGGTCGGGTTGAGTATGAGAATACGACTTATGACCGCAAAAGCTATGTGACCGCGGGTGCCCCAACTGTCGCCTATAAGCCAGCCTCCAACCGCGTTTCCGTTGGCTTGGCTTATAAATTCTAATCCGACACCCTGCCTTGTTGTCCTACGGAGTCATCGCGATCTGGTAGGGCAACCAGCACGTGGAGATTGGACGGACCATTGACGCCCCCCAAGGTTATATGGCTCCATCCAATCTCCACACAGTCGGGGTAATGCGAAGCCTAGACCAACCCGTTCAGCCTTCTAAAGGTCGCCATGGAAAATGCTCTGATCCTAATCGTTGAGGATGAACCCAATATCGCAGAGATCCTCGACGCCTATTTTCAGCGTGAAGGATTTCGCACCGTCCGTGCTGGCGATGGTGAAACTGCCATTCTGCACCATCGGATGTTGTCGCCCGACCTCGTCGTGCTGGACGTCAATCTGCCCAAGAAGAATGGCCACGAAGTTCTCCAGATCATCCGTCAATCTGCTGACACACCGGTGCTTATGGCTACAGCCATGGGCGAAGATGTAGAGAAGCTGGGCGCGCTTCGCTTTGGCGCAGACGATTATGTGGTGAAGCCCTTCAATCCCCTTGAAGTCGTCGCCCGGGCGCAAGCCATTCTGCGCCGCGTGGCGGCGGGGGAGTCCCGTTCCAAAATCGTGCGCGCCGGTTCCCTAGAAGTGAATCTGGAGACCCATAGTATTCGCGTTCTAGGCCCTCACGACCAATCAAGCCGGCCAGACTTGACCTTGACCGAGTTTCGTCTGATCGCCCACATGGCGCGTGTGCCGCAGAAGGTGTTTACGCGTGCTGAATTGTTGGATGCGTGCCTGCCCGCCGATGGTGACGCCTTAGAACGCACGGTGGACAGCCACATTAGCAAAGCCCGCCGAAAGCTTGAACAAGCGGGGGCGGAGGGCTGCCTCGAAGGCGTCCGCGGCCTTGGTTATCGATTGATCGCCTTATGAAGTTTGGCAAAAACTTAAGCCTTCGGGTCCAGCTGATGCTCGCTATGGCGGGCTGTGTGCTTTTGGCGGTCGCCTTTGGCTATGGCGGGCTGAACCTGTTTGGCGAGTATCAGGTCACGCGCGTCAAGGCCGAACTGTCGCCAGAGGCACTTTCGGCCATCACGAAGCTTGAGAAGAACCAACTGCCTTCGACCGATGAAATGAAGGAGCTTTTGGCAACGGACGACAAAATCGGTCAAACAATTTTAGATCAGCAAGACTTTGCCCTCCTCGTCTTGAGTATCGTGGCCATGCTGGTGGGTGGGGCTGCAGCCATGTTTCTGGCCAACCGCATTGCAGCGCCTTTGGACGGTGTGGCGAGCGCCTTGCGAAACCTTGCCGGTGGGGACCTATCCGTCCGCGCAATTAGCCGCAGTCCAGGCTCTGCGGAAGCCTCCAAGCTTATCACCGATTTCAACACCATGGCTGACGCCTTGCAGCGATACGACCGTGAACTGACCGAAGGGGCAGCAGCCATCGCCCATGAACTTCGGACGCCCTTGACCATCCTGCGGGGCCGCTTGCAGGGCATGAAAGACCATGTGTTTGAGCCCTCCGAAAAAGAGATCTCCGGCCTAATCCTACAAGTCGAAGCCCTTAGCCGTATTGTCGACGATTTGCAGACTGTCAGCTTTGCCGAAGTCGGTATCCTAACCCTGCATCGAGGGCCGATTGATCTGGCCAAAGTGGTGGGCGAGCTGAGCCATTTTGTAGCCCCCGAAATCAAAGATGCTGGCATGCGCCTCAACTTGTCTTTGACACCTGCCTCGGTTTTTGCCGATCCGTTTCGCGTGCGCCAAGCAGCACTGGCTTTGATTACGAACGCCTGTCGGCATGCGCGCTCAGGCGGCGTGATCGACATTGATTGCGGTCTCGTCGGCGACTTTGGAATCATCCGTGTGATGGATCGCGGACCAGGCTTAAGTTCTCTCGCGGTTGAAAATGTCTTTCGCCTGTTCTGGCGGGAGGACCCGTCCCGCGCCCGCGACTATGGTGGCAGCGGCATCGGCTTGTCGGTGGTTGAGGCCATCGCCAGCGCCCATGGCGGCAGTATTACCGCCAGCCACCGGGCAGGTGGCGGTGCGCAATTTGAGCTGCGTATCCCGCAAAAGCCCGCCACCGCTGCGCCAATCGTCCATAAAGGCTCCACACAAGCTACATAGTCAGCAGCAAAATCAAAAGCGTCGGAGGCGATCCCGTCTCACCTGCTTTGGAGTTTGCCATGATCACCTTTTTCACCCTTTCCGCATCGTCCTTGCCCAAAAAGCAAAAAGCTACGCGCCCTCACCTGCCTTATGCAGAACGCAAGGTCCGTTCGGGGCTAACCAAGGCTCTGGTCGCGCCACTCGTGCTTGTCAGTGCGGCCAGCCAAGCTTCTCCAGCAGTCTCGGACATCAAGGGGGATTGGGTATTGGATGACGGGAACGCTGTCGCACGCGTTGCGCCCTGCGCTTATGCACCGAGCCGCCTGTGCGCCATCGTTATTCAAGAAGTCTTGGCCCCCGGTGAAGAAAGCGCCTTGAACCAAATCGTCGTGCGCGACATCCGACCAACCAAGCTAGGCCAGTTTTCAGGCCAATATCAAATTGGCCCACAGAAGACCTTGCCCGCCACCATCAAGATCCGCAGCGCGACTGTCCTTGAGATGAAAATCTGCATGGGCATCTTCTGCGATACCATCAAACTGGTGCGAAAGGTGTGAGGGCGACAGCCGCATGCTCCTGCCGCCCGAAAAGGCAGATCATAATGGAGGCTCCTGACATCATGGTGTCAGTTGGGTTGCGATAGAGGTCGAGAAGAGGCAAAAGGAGGCCTCATATATGGACGATCAAACCTTGGAAATCGTAACCTTTAAGACCGTTTCAGATGCTTCACCCGATGCTGTGCTGGTGGCCGGCCAAGGCATTCTGCCCTGGTTACACGCACAGCCGGGCTTCCTTTCTCGTCATTTAGGGCAGGCTGAAGATGGTCAATGGGTCGATTGTGTGCGCTGGGAAACAAAAGCCGACGCCTTTGCGGCTGCAGACGCGATCATGAGCGCACCAGGGGCAGCGGCCTTTATGGGCGTGATTGAGCCGGGTTCGGTCGTGATGCGTCACTATCACGTCACCTTAGCAGCCTAAGCATGCGCCGGGCCGATCGCCTCTTTGCGCTCATTCAAGCGTTGAGAGGCGGTCGCCTGCGGACAGCCAGATATTTGTCTGAGACTTTGGAAGTGTCGGAGCGCACGATTTATCGCGACGTGGCCGACCTCGTCGGCAATGGCGTGCCAATCGATGGCGCGCGCGGCGTGGGATATTTGTTGCGCGATGATTATTTCTTACCGCCCTTGCGCCTGAGCCAACTTGAAAAGGAAGCACTGACTTGGGGCGTCTCCTTTGTGGCGGCCCATGGCGATGAGGCAATCGCCACCGCTGCCCGCGAACTACAAATCAAGCTGCAGGCTTTAGACCGCTTTCACATGCCAACAAGCCGTCAACCCATGGTTTTCGCCGCCAAACAAACATCAAGCGCCAAGTCAGACTTGAAGCTTTTGCGTGAAGCGACAGCCAGTCGGCACAAGGTCCTGATGCGCTATCAAAGCGGTGCCGACTGCCTTTCCGAACGGATCATCTGGCCTCTTAGTTTAGAGCATTGGGGCAAAGTTTGGACACTCACGACGTGGTGCGAAACCCGCGATGCATTTCGCACCTTTCGATTGGACAGGATCGAAGCTTTGACCTGCCTTACCGAACGCTTCACCGCAGAGTCTGGCAAGACCATGGCCGATTTCCTTGCAAGCCTTGAAGAAACAAAAAGGGCTTAAGGGTGGATCGCAAAATCAGCGCCATGCGGAACCTAGGCCCGACCATGGCAGCGAACCTTGCCAGTATCGGCGTCCACACGAGTGCGGATCTGCAAAGAATAGGTGCCGTAGAGGCGTTTAATCGGATGCGCCTGATTCAGGGCCGCCAGATAAGCCGCATTGCCCTCCACGCGATGTTTGCTGCCTTGGTCGATTGCGATTGGCGCGCGCTGCCAGCCGACATCAAAGCTCAGCTCGACCAAGAAGCCGGGCTCGCGCCTAAGCCACGTCGGCGCGGCGGGTAAGCCTCTGCTAATTGCTTGCCCTTGACTGGCGAACCTTAAGGCAACCAATCACACAACTGTAATAGCCCCATAGCCGCATTTCGCTTTCACCGATAGAAATCACCTATTAAAGGTAGCGTTCCACGGTTTAAGGCCAATTTGAAATGATCAGTTTATTCTTAGCAGGCACTTTGATTGCCCAAGCAACTTCAGACGTTACCACAACTCAACAGCCAGCAAGTCCAACCGCGGCTGAGACTAAAACCAGCGACCAGGCGACAAAACCGCCCCAGCAGGTCGATACGATTGTCGTCACGGCGCGCGCCCCAACGCGTGAAAGCCGAATTGACCGCGTCGTCTACGACGTTCGCACCTTGCCGGACGCCCCAGCTTCTGTGGCAGTGGACGCGATTGGGCTGCTGCCCGGCGTTTTTGTGGGGGCCAATAATCGTATCACCATGGTGGGCGGTGCCTTTGTAGCCGTGTTGGTGGATGGCAAGTCCATGCCAAGGGCCGCAGCACTGCAGATCCCGGCCAATCAAATCGCCCGCATCGAAGTCATGTCCAATCCCCCTGCGGAATTTGCTTCCAGCGCGCAAGCCGTGATCAATATCATCACCAAAAAGGCCCAAGAGGACAACAAGCTTGGTGGCTCTCTCGCTGGCAGTATCAATACGATCGATAATCAAGCGATGACACTCTCCTTCAATAAGGGGATGAAGCCTTGGAGCTTTAACGGCTTTCTTCG
This sequence comes from Aquidulcibacter sp., assembly GCF_049239865.1. Classification (NCBI taxonomy): domain Bacteria; kingdom Pseudomonadati; phylum Pseudomonadota; class Alphaproteobacteria; order Caulobacterales; family Caulobacteraceae; genus Aquidulcibacter; species Aquidulcibacter sp. The sequence continues at coordinate 16,500 of NZ_JBMLTR010000121.1, read as the reverse complement.
CGTGGCAAACGAAGAGGAGGCCTTTTGGTCACGATCTGAAGGCGTTTCTGGAACGGGTGCCAATCGGGAGCAGGAATCCGGCATCGGCACCGGGCAACTAACCGCAACCAACGTCAACGTGTCGCTTCGCGCTGTCCGAAAGCTTTCAAATACAAATTCGCTGTCGCTGAGCTCGAGCTACTTTACGGGGGAATTTGCGTACGAACAGGACAGTATCGAAACCCGCACTTTGGCCAATTCTAGAATCGTTTTTCCAATTTTCGGAAGAAGTTGGTCTCCCGCATCTCTTCAATATCATTCAGTGGGATTCAATTCGGAAAAAGAAGACAAGTACAAATTCGATGTTGACCTCACCTTTAGCGATAACTTGAACAAGTCCAGCTACCAAAGTCAAAGAGGGGAACAATGGTTTTCAAACCGAGAGCGTAAACAAGAACGCACTTTAGAATTTGAAACCAGCTTTGAGAAAACCTTTAGCGCGGGTCGCGTTCTGTCACTCGGAACAAGCTATAAGAATGAAGACTTTGAATTCGCTTTCTCAGACCTTGGCTATGTCGGTCCCAGCATCATTCAAGCAAATCTCTTCAAGGCCCAACAACGAGATCAAGCTGCTTATGCGTCCTTTCAGTTCAAGCTCGGCAAATTTGGCTTTCAACCGGGGCTTCGCGTCGAAGACACCGAAATTGATTGGACCGATGGCGCGGGCCTGCTTTCTGGGACAACCTCCTATCAACGCGTGCTGCCAAGCCTATTTATCACCCGCAACTTGGGTGGCGTCGGTACGCTGAAAGCCAGTTATAGCCAAGGCACAACACCGGGTTCCTTGGCCGAGCTCAGTCCATTCCGCCGCGCATTCGGTGTGGATTATGCGACAGAAGGCAACCCAAAGCTGGAGCCTGCTGATCGTCAGACTTTTGAGCTGACCCACGAAGTTGAAAAGCATGGCGTATCGCTCGTCACCACCGCCTTTTATCGCGATACCAAAAATGAACTTTCGTTCGGGTCGCGGCTGATCGAGAATAACGTAGTCCTCGCGACAAGCGTCAATCTCAGTCGATCAGAGGCTACAGGTGTCGGCTCAACCTTGAAAGGCAAATTGGGCAAGAAGCTGACCTACAACTTCAGTTGGGAAGTGAGCGAAATTTCCTTCTCTGACCCCCGGGCCGCGACCGGCCAATCCCGCGTGGAGGAAATCCAGTCAAATGGGAAGGCAAGTATCGACTACAAGCCAACCCCTAAAGACCAGTTTGTCTTCTCCACCACCTTCAAAAGTGATGAGTATAGCTTAGGATCTATTGAAGAGGGCGTATGGACCAATTCAATCCAATATACACGTCGCTTGCCCAAAAAGGTGTCTTTGGTTGTGACAGTGACCAATATCGGCGTCGAAACGGACCGCCGAATCCGATCCTTTGGGCCAGACTTTAGCTCTGAATCCCGCAGCTCTAACCCTTCACGGGCGTTGAAGGTTGCTCTGTCGAAAACATTCTGAGTCGGGTTATGTTAAGCAGGGCAGTACCCCCTTACCACCTCGACGCCAAGCCAGCCAAACACCAAGCTTTTGGCATTTACGACCGACTGCTTAGCCTTTGACACTAGCGGGGCGCATATGCGGGGGCTGCATCAAAGTCGGCCGACGTGAAGGGTTTCGCGCTGAACAGGAAGGGATAGTAATAGGTTCGAAGTTGGGTGTGATAGGCCCGAATGCGATCCTGATAGTCCCATTGGGCGGACATGTCGGTGCCAGCTATCCGGTACAGGGCTCTCTGGATTGCAATTGGTGGCAAGGCCAGAGCGACAAGGCCCGCACGGGCTTCGCGCTCCACAATCCCAGCTCGATAAGCGGTCGACAAAGGCTCAACCTGCTGATCACCCAAATGCTGGAACGCATAATACCATTTCCATTCAAAGGGACGCTGCATGGGCGGCGAAGTCGCATATTCCGGATAGAGTTTGTAAAAGCGCTGCAAGGTCGCATCGCGATCTATATCCCAGGCATCATGCACCGCCTCGCGGTTCTCGCGCATAATGGCCGCCCCGTCCGGGATTGGGGTGGCTGCATTAATGACCAGATTGGAACCGGCAGGCGCAATCAAGGTAATCACAAACCAGATGGTGGCCAGTACAGCTGCGTTAGTGGGTGAGCTACCCGCACCCTTTGCGACCCAAGTCGCAATGAGGGTCCAAAACCCAAGCAAAGCGAGAATGAGCGCGGTAAACGCGATCGTGTCGCCGATTCCAGCCCCACTGATTAGGGCACCGCCCCAAAAGACGACAACAAGCACCGAACTGACCAAACCAAAACGGGCCGCAACACGGGGAAGCCAAATGCGCACCCACGCCTTTGGAACGGCCTGCAAACTCGATAGTCGCCCGGCCTCGCGCTCTCCCGACCAAAGATCGTAGAAAAGCACGACCAGAACTAAGGGCGCCAAATAGATCAAGACAAAGGCAAAATCGAAACGACCCGGTAGTGCCAACTCTGGGTTTTGGGCTTCGTTCTCATAAATTTGGCCCTCCAGCGCCAAAGCCCGAATACGCAAGGTAGACGGGGCAATATCGCGCTGGCCGAGGGCGGCAAACGCAAGGGCAGACGGCGGGTCCCAAGTCGGGTGAAAGCGATAATAGGCCGCGTCGCCCGCATCGGTGGCAAAAACCTTGATCGCGGCCGTATCTTTCTTCTGCAAAGCGATAACTTCGCTCATTGCGGCCTTTTGTCTGGCTACTTCCTGCAAGCCCAAACCGACGGACAATGCGGCCAAACCCGCCAGAAGTGCAATGGCCCAAACACTTGCCCTTTGGCGCATGAGGAAATTGATTTCACGCCAAACGTGTTTCATAGCGCCCTGCCCTCCAGAACGCGCCTACTCCAGACGGCCAAAACCAACATGGCACCCAGCCAGAGCGAAAGCGTGAGGATTGGAGCGAGCGCGGCAGACAAGCGCTCTGCAGCGCGGGTGGGCTTGAATACAAAATCTGGCACCTTGGCCCAATTGTCGGCAGCAATTCGGGTGCGCTGCTCGGCCGCCCGATCCTTGGATCTGGCTGCATCATCGGCATGGTTCAGTTTGTCACGATGCAGCCCGTTCAGATACTGCACCATAGCAAAGCGGTGGGCTTCGCTTTGCTGCAGGAAGCGTAAATGGGTCTCAAGGTCGGTCCCCGCCCCGGCCATTGAAACATGGCGCACGGCAAGGGCCGGACTTAGGATCGACAAACCAGACACAATTTGACTTTGTGTCCGTTGAACGGTGGCGAGCTCAACAAAATACTTATCAAAGAGCCGCGAGGTCAGCGCTTCACCCTCGGCAGAGACAGCCCCCCGGAAGTTGAAGGGCAAATCCTCGACTTTGGTCACACGATGTTGGGCCAAAATGCGGGCCTTAAATGCGGCGAAGAACGGATCGTCAGGATTGTGACTATCGCCCAATTGGCGCAACTCGGCTTGGATCGTCAAATCTGTGGTGGCTCGGCTGTCTAAGGGGGCAAGACGGCTTGCCAATTCGGCGGCCCCGCGTGGGGCGACAATGGCGACAAAGCACCAAATGCCGATCAGGCTTAACAATGCGCCCTGCCCTGTTTGGGCGAGCGCGGAGGCCGCAACAATACCCACAACCCAGATCAGCACATAAAGTCCATAGCCGAGCCCAATCATCGCTGCGGCACCCGCTTCGCTCGGCATAGCCAAGGCCATTAGGAATAGGGCCAGCCAAGCTGGTACCAAGGCAACCAGCCCGATTGAACCAAGAGCCAGAGTCTTGCCGAAGATGATATCCCCCGCTGTGACACCCGAAGACAGGAGGAGCCTTAGACTGCCACGCCCCCGCTCTCGCGTGATCATCGAGAAGCCCAGAAAGATCAACAAAAGCGGTGCAAGAGTTTGGAGCACAAAGGCCGGCGTCAACTGGCCAAAGCGCATGAGGCTCGAGTTCTCGCGCACCGCAGAAATGGTCGCACTATTCTGACGATGACCTTCCAAATAAAGCGTCGTGCCGCTGAAGGGATCAATGCCCGGGTCAAACCCGGCGAGCGTGCCAATCGGTCGGAATACATAGCTGCCGTAATGCACCATGCGGTGAGGATGACGGGCGGGCTGCGCTTCAAATAGCGCATCGGTTTGGGTCTGATTGGCGAGGCGGCTTAAGCGTTCCTGCGCCATATGCGCCTGCGAGGTTGCCGCCGCTATGGTCGACAAAAGCAGCAAAGCAACCACACCAATCAAGGCCACACGCGAACGCACCATTAAGGCCAGCTCAGCCCGCGCTATGAGACCGGCGCGCCTCATACAGGCGTGTTTCCGGCGCGCGCTTGAGTGAATGCGCCATAGAGTGCTTGTAGATCAAATCTCGGAAGTGTGCTTTGCGCCTGCCACTGTGACGCCAATTTGCCGTCGATTATCAGGCCAATCGTGTCGGCCACATCAACCGCACCCAAGAGATCATGAGTCACCATCAAGATCGCCACATCGCTTGCCTTGAGGTCCAAGAGGAGCGCATGGAAATCCTGCGTAGCCTGTGGGTCCAGACCCGTTGTTGGCTCATCGAGCAAAAGCACGGGTGTCTTCCGCAACAGGGCGAGCGCGATCGCTGTCTTCTGACGCATGCCTTTGGAAAAAGCACTCAAGCGTTGATCCTGAGCGGTAGGATCTAAGCGGACCTGCGCAAACGCCTCTACAATCTCCGCATTAGTGCGTGATTGGTTAGCAAGGCTCAAGAGATAGTCGACATTTTCGCGGGCTGTCAGATGCTCATAAAGCGCAACGGTTTCAGGCAAATAAGCGATGGCGGCGCGCACAGCATCAGGTTCCTCGGCGGGGTCCTTGCCGTCTACTAGAACCTGCCCACTCATAACGGGCAAAAGGCCCAAAGTGGCAAACAAGGCAGTGGACTTTCCAGCACCATTGCCACCCAGCAGGGCGTAAATATGCCCCGCCGGGACGCTTAGCGTCAGGCCGTCCAGCACGCTGCGACCGCCGCGCATTACCACCAATTCGTTGAGCGATAGACCTTGCCCCCCCATCCTATCGAACCCCTAGAAACTGTAGCGCAAAGCCACTGTCACATTGCGCGGGGCACCGGGTGCAACCCACAGCCTGCTAAATGAATTGGTGTAAAAGTCAGTGTCAGCCAGATTAGTGACCTGAGCAGACAATTCCAGATCATCGGTTAGATCATAGGTCGCAAACAGTCTTAGCGTCGTGTAGGCGGGCAATTCAAATGCCGTCGCCGTTTCACCCAGACGCTCGCCCACAAAAAGAACGCCACCGCCTATCTCTAATTCGCGTCCGCCGACCTCATATTCTTTCGAGACCAGCGCACTCAAAGTGTGTTCGGGCACATTGATTAGGCGGTCGCCCTTTCTGATCAGCGCGGCGAAATTGGGATCAAGGCCATCCTTAGCAACTTGGGCGTCCACATAGGCGTAAGATATCCGCAGATCCAGTTCGCCGGGTAGCTCTGCGGTCACATCTAATTCAAGGCCGCGGCTTTCCGCCTCGCCAATTGCCAGAGAGAAGCCTGCATTGACCGGGTCGGCGGTGATGATGTTCGTCTTAGTCATCGAGAAGACAGCAATCGTGGCTTCCAAATCGCCATCCAGCAACGTGATTTTGCTGCCCAATTCGAAGGATTCCGATTCTTCAGGTGCAAAGGCCTTCCCGGCAAAATCTGTTCCCGAATTCGCTCTAAAGCCTTGGCCATAGGTCCCATAGAAGGTGATGACGTCGGTGGCTTCAAAGACAAATCCAGCTTGCGGGCTGAACTTGGTTTCGCTGAAGGAGGTGGACGTATTATTTGCCCGGTTCAAACCATCGGCGGAGAAATCGTCATATCGCCCACCCAAACGGATATGCAGGCGGTCGCTGAGTTTGACTTGATCTTGAATATAAAAGCCCCAAGCCTCTTGTTCATCCAAGCGGTTGGTTTGCGGGCCCGGTGTTGGCAGCGGGAATTGGCCATAGATGGGGTTGAAAATATTGATGACATTGCCCGCAGCCGCGCTTGGATTGCCGGCTACCGAGGGTGGCCGAACGCGCAAGAATAGCTGATCATTTGAAAATTGGTCATAGTCAAAGCCTGCTAAGAGGCGATGCTCAAGCGCGCCGGTTTCAAAACGCCCGCTGATTTCGGCGCGGTAGACGGTGTGTTCGGCTTCATAGTCTCGGAAGCGGCGCTGACGCGACAAGGTTTGACCATCGACGAACAGGCGTTGCCGGGCCGTGGCGAGTTCGGCTTCGGTGGAGAAGCCTTGCAAATCGGTGGCCCGATACCCCGCCCCGACCAAAAGGCTCCAGCTGTCATCAAAGTCATGTTGAAGCTGCAACTGGTGGCCGGTTGCATCGGCCTCGAGCGGTCCATCACCGGGCTCGCCGAGGAAACGCGAGGCTGGCACAACATCCAGCTTATTGTTGAGCGAGACGACACCGCGATCAAAGGGCAGTTCTTGGCGTGTGATTTCACCTTCATAAGTTAGGCTGGTTTTCGGGGTGATCCGCCATTGCGCAGACGGGAAAACACCAGAGCGCTTGGTCTCAAGCGTATCGCGGAAGCTATTGCTTTGCTCATAAAACCCATTCAAGCGCACGGCAAACGCGTCATTCAAAGGGCCCGTCCAATCGCCATCGACGCGCACTTTATCAAAACTGCCGAGGGCGAGCCCAATCGCACCTTCGGTCTCAAATTTCGGCTTCTTGGTGACCAGATTGACGGCACCGCCCGGCTCGCCGCGGCCAAACACGGCCGCGCTGGGACCTTTTAAAATCTCAATCCGTTCAATTCCAACAATGTCGCGTGGTCCGCCAAAGCCACGACCGGCATTGAAGCCATTGACGAGATAACCGCTGGGCAAATTCTCGTCGCCTGCAAAGCCACGCACGGCGAAATTGTCCCATAAGCCACCAAAGTTGTTTTGGCGTGCCATGGATGCCGATAAGTCTAACGCATCGGAAAGACGGGTGATCCCAACTTCTTCCAAAGTATCTGCCGCTAAAATGTCGACAGATTGTGGCGTCAGTTTCAAAGGAATGTCGGCCCGATAGGCTTGGCGCTGAGCCGTCACGACAATGGTTTCCGCTTTGGCTTCCTCTGACGCCGGATCAGCAAAGGCCACAAAGGGCGTCAGTGTCGCGCCAATCAAGGCGCTGGATAAAAATGAAAGTCGTCGAATTGTCATGGTGCCTCAGCGCCTCTTCAATGGATCTAGGTTTGAGTTCATACACAATTTCTATGGATTGTTATATTATCACATAACATATGTAAGGGGGAAAGTGCAGCGAGGGACCTGAAAACGGTTGTCGATGCCAAAAGATTGATGGACCTCCGTATTCCGTGCGTTCCCGACGGCGGCTGGGCTCTCTTCACCTTTCCTTGTCAGACGGTTCAGCTGAGGAGCCAACACTCTGACATGCGCCCCGGGGGCGGACGTCTTGAAGGGGAAGCCTTAGGTGTAACATCGGGCAGCACAAGAGAAATCGGCTATTTCACCCGCACTGGCATCCAAACCGTCTCCTGCTCTTGATTTTTCGGCCGGGATGAGGACACCCTCTGGCCAACTATCGCCCGTTTTCGCAGGATATTGCCGCGCATCACGGGGGCTAAAGTAAGGGCTTTGATTTTGGCGAATTGCTGAAGACAGACACCTATTTGTTGAGTAGCGATGCCTTGCAGCATTCAAGAAAGGCTTTAGCCAACCGTGAAGGTGCCGGATCTGCGGTTACGAAGGCATAGTCTTGGCGAATGTCAGGCAAGAATGGGCGGAGTACGATTTGATCCCGCACATAGGCACTCGCCAGAGCATGGTTGACGATTGCAACGCCAACTCCACGCGCGGCCAAAGCACACGCGCTGCCAATTGTGTGCGTTTCGACCAGAACAGTCGGGACAACGCCAGCAGTTGCGAATGCGGCCTCGACTTGGGCTCGAGAACTGCTGCCCAACCCCAATAATATGAGCGGAACATTGCGCAAAGCGACTGCATCAACGCTTTTGGCTTTTGCAAGATCATGCTGGGCCGGGATCACGCAGGTTGTCCCGCATTCCAAAATGGACTCCGCGTTTAAATCAGACCTTTCCAAGGGAAGTTTGACAAAGCCCGCATCAACAGCGCGCGATGCAATCATGGCTTTCACGGTATCAACCCCGCCTGAATCAAGTGTCAGGCGAACTTTGGGATAAAGCTTCAAAAAGTCTGCCGCGATCTCCGACAAAAATCCTTCCAGCAAGCTGGGGGGTGCCACAATGCGTAATTGACCGGACCGAAATTCCGCAATGTCGCTGGCCAAAATCCTTACCCGGGCGATATTGTCGAGGGCTCTGACAACTTCATCATAGAGCAAAAGTCCATCCGGACTGAGGGTGAGGCGACCCTTGTCCCGATGGAAGAGCTCGAAACCAATATCCTGTTCAAATTGAGCGATCAAACGACTTGCAGCTGGCTGACTAAGTCCCGCCTTCTTTGCAGCCGAGGTGACAGAACCCATTCGAACGACTTCGCGGAAAATCTCCATTGCCCGCGGATTGAAGTTTTTGGACGTCCGGCTGGCAAGTGCCTTGCCCATTTAGTATTCTTCGCTGCGCACGAAAGGCACGATGATGCAGGATGGCGTTTCAGGGCCAAAGTGCACCTTGTTCGTTGCCACAATGGGCTCTGGACCCAAAAGGCCTGCGGGGTGACCAGTGTTGGGATTCACATCAAAATGGGGGAAATTGCTGCTGGATACGTCAAGCCGGATGCGATGACCCCTCACAAACAAATTACTCGTCGGGAAAACTGTCACTTCAATTGGATAAACTTCCATTGGCGTCATGAGCTCAGTTTTCTCGCAGGCGTTTCGAAACCTCAAACGCAGAATGCCATGACTTAGATTCATTGCATAGCCATCAGGATAGTCTTGATTTGGCGGATAGACATCCAAGAGTTTAAGGCAGATGTCGGTGTCGACGGCGCTAGAAGACACCCAAAGCTTGGCCGTGATTGGTCCTGTGACCTCGAGATCACGGTCCAAGACTTCCGTTTGGAATGAGGCAATGGACTGACTTGGCAATTGACCTTGATCAAACGCACCCGCCTCCATGACCGGTGCCCCTGACGCGATCGCACCACCGCGCGTGCCAACAGGGTTTTTCGGGTCATGAACCCAATGGATCGATCCGCTTTGTTCGCTTGGCTCAAGGCTTAGGATGCTTTCTTTTGTCAGATAAAGCGGCGTCGCGACAGCGTTGGGGATCGGCCAAGTTGGCTCATTCCGCCATTTGCCGCCGTGGTCCATTTTCCCCGCATGTGTCTTTAGCCCTGAGCCACCGCCCATGACAAATACTTGGACCAAGTTATTCTTCAGGCGCTGTTCGGTTGGGGTCGCAATTTGCTGGTCAAACCAATCCAACCGCAGTTCGTCATAGCCGATCGCGATATTGCCATCCAAGGGGGCCGAGGAGCCAAAATCAACATCGCCGGAATGGGTTACTGAGCGCTGCCCATGCGTCCAAGGTCCCAGAATCATTCGGTATGGCCCGGCTTTGCGCTTGGATAAGCCTTCGAAGTTCTCGATGGTCGTTAAAGAATATGGGTCATACCAACTACAAATGAACATCGTCGGAGCATCGGAGAATTCTTCGTAATTGGCGGCTGCATAGAGGCCCTGTCGGCGCCAAAACGCAGAAAAGGTTTCGTTGCGCCATAGCTCTAATACATAGCTCTCATATTCTGGAGCCATGGCCAGCGGGGATCGGCCTTCCGACCACGGATTGATACCAATCCAATCTCTAATGTTCTGAGCCTCTAGATTTGCTCGACGCACCGGATCGTTTAACGTTGCCGGTGACAAGCGGGCATGGGTCATGGCCCAAGTAAGTTGTTTAAGCTCAAAGGCGCCGCCTTGGCGAATGCCACTTTTCCAGGCGTTAGAAAATCCTCCCGAATCCCAAACCATCGCCGCCAGCCCGTGTGGGTTCAGCGAAGCGAGCGCGGCTTGAACATGGGCACCGTAGGACAATCCTAATGTCGCAACTTTTCCGTTGCACCAGTCTTGCGCCAAAAGCCATTTCAGCGTGTCCTCGCCATCATCGCCTTCATTCACATATTTCGAAAAAACGCCTTCTGAGCCGTTTCTTCCCCGGCAGTCCTGCAGCACATAGGCATAGCCCTTGCTCGCGAACCAACGAGCAATTTCAGGCCTGGTTTTTGGGACAGGATTTAAATAGGTTCGGTCACCATGATTGCTGCTTTGCTTACCATAAGGGGTTCGCTCTAGCACCACCGGTCGCTGGCTCCTGCCGTCTACTGGTAGATAAACATCCGTCGCAAGCCGAATACCATCGCGCATCGGGATCATGACATTCTGAACGACTTCCACACGACCAGGCACCCCCGCGTCGCCAGCTGATTTATCGTTCGTGTTCACAAGCGCGTTGGCCATTAACGGACGCTCCCGTGGGCGATTGTATAGGACGCGGGGGCATGGGGCCCAACTGGCAGATCAAACCCGACCCAGATCATCACGAGGCTTAAACCGGCCACCATAAAGGCAATCGAAAAAGGGATCATCATCGCGATTAAGGAGCCGATGCCAAAGTCGGGAACCCAGCGCCGGCACATAATCAACACCAACGGAAAATTGGACGCCAAAGGGGTAACAATGTTGAAAATCGAATCGCCCATCCTGTAGGCTGCGGTTGTCATTTCAGGTGAAATGCCAAGAAGCATAAGCATCGGGACGACGATGGGTGCTAAGGCGCTCCATTTGGCGGAAGCCGATCCAATCACGATATCAAGGCCTGAGGACATCAATAATAGCCCCGTCAGCATGGCGGGCTTCGGCAGGTTCAAGCCTTGTAAGAGCTCTGCGCCCTTAATCGCCAAAACTGGCCCCAGACCGGACCATGAAAACATCGCGATAAAATGGGCGGCGGCGAAAATCAGGACCAGATAAGGAGCCATATCGCGCATCCCATTGCCCATCATTGAGATGGCATCATGGTGCGTCTTAATCGTCCCTGCGGCGCGTCCAAACGCCCAACCAGTTGCGAGAAACAGCAAGAAGAACCCAGCAATCAAGGCCTTGTAGAACGGCGTCATCTGCGCTGGCCCCACTGCCTCCGTGTCAATGAGGGGTGCAAAGCCCGGCCAGAGTGTGAGGGCCGCAAATAAACCAACAACCGCTAGAAATGCGACGCCAGCATGCCGCAAACCCCTTTTCTGGTCTGGTGTTATCTGACCAAGGCTGGCTTCTTCCTCACCGAGAGGGGAGCTGGATCCGGTCCATTTCCCAAGTCTAGGCTCAACGACCTTGTCGGCGACCCACCAAGCAATTGGCGTAAAGACAATCCCGATGGATAGGGTAAACCACCAGTTTCCCAAGGGGTTCATGACAAAATTCGGGTCGATAATTTTGGCGGCGGCTTCAGTTATGCCAAGCATAAGCACGTCAAATTGGCCCGGAATATAATTGCCCGCGAATGCACCTGATATGCCCGCATAGGCTACTGCTATGCCCAAAAGAGGGTGCCGCCCAGCTTGGGCATAGACCAATGCCGTCAAGGGAATCATGACGACATAAGCCGCGTCGGACGCGTGATGCGACAAGACACCAAGGACAAAAATGCACGGTGTTAAGGCGCTGCGGGGGACTCGCCGGACCGCGCCGCCCAAGAGCGCGGCAAATAGGCCGGAACGTTCTGCGACAGCAGCACCGAGCATAACCACCAGCACAAGTCCTAGCGGTGGAAACGCTGTCATCGTTGTTGGCATTTCAACCAGCAGTCGCCTGATGTTCTCAAGAGAAAGCAGACTTTCAGCCTGAACCGTCGCGCCACTTAGCGGATTAACGGCCGACCACCCTGTGCCTTCGGCCCAAGCAGAAAGGATCATTAGGACGATGATCAAAAAGCCGAAAATCAGCACAGGATCAGGCAAGCGATCACCAACACGCGCAATCGTATCGAGCAGGCTGGATTTAGCTGGTTTCTTCTTAAGTGATAGACCGGTCAAATCCATGCACTCCTTCTGCTGCCATGCTTACGAAATAGGTGGTTCAGGCGTTAGCCTAGAACTGCATACCTAATCGCAAGGAATAGGAACGGCCCCGAACATCATAAGTATAGATATCAAAGTTGATCGGCGCGTTAGCATAGGAAAGCGGCGGCATTTGATCGGAAACATTGTTCACGGCGAAGCTAATGGTCGTGTTCTTCCACGGCAGTTCATAGCCGAACTCAATATCTTGATAAAAAACCGCCTTCGTCTGGCTATTCTTGACCGTATTCACAACATCCGTCGTCTCACCAATGTAACGGCCGCGCCAAATTGCATTCCAAGCGTCCTTATTCCACCGCAAGGAGGCCTGCCCCTTCCAGTTGGGATAGGTCGAACGGGGTCGGTCTCCCAGTCCGGCGCGCTCGTCAAGAATGGGTGCGCCACCTGTTGGATTTGGGCTCGTGGTCAGGAAACTGTCGAGATAGGACGCGTCAATTACCGCCGCAAATCGTCCAATGGACGTGTTAAACTCGTAGCGGAGCGTCGCGTCATATCCGCTCGTTTGAATTTCACTCAGATTTTGTGCGCCAACCAAAACAGTGCGGATCGAGCCCGTCGAAGCGTCGCGATTTACGAGCGAGCAGAAGACACCGCCCTGAGTTGCACATAGGCCGAGAATTTGGGTCACAGATTGGGTGGCGATTGCGTCGGTGATCGTGATGTCAAACCAATCAACGGTGAAGGAAAGTCCGGGCAGAAAGCTCGGCTTAATCGCAAAGCCATAGCTATAAGTGTCAGCTGTTTCAGGGGTTAGCCCCAAATTCCCGGCCAAGGTTCCAGGAATAAGCCCGTTGAGATTGAAGTTTTGCTGATTATAGCCAACGGGAATTCCGGCGCAGCCGGGACGGGTTGGATTTGCAGCGGCTCCGCCATTGCAAGGATCGATCCCTTGAAAGCTGGTTTCCCGTCCACCCTGATACAGTTCCAGAATGGACGGTGCCCGGAAGCCTTGCGAGAAGGTGCCGCGAATAAGGATATCGTCCACTACGCGCCAGCCAATGCCGACTTTCATGGTCGTAGCCTCTCCTACCGTGTCATAGTCTGAGTATCGGGCCGCAACACTGAGATCTAGGCTCTTGGCAAGCGGCGCATCTCGCAGCAGGGGGGCTGATACTTCAACAAAGGCCTCATGCAAGGAGTATTCACCCGTCGTCGGCGTCCTGGTTTGAGCCGAGGTCGTGGTGTAGATGGCCGGAATGAAATTAGGCGTCGCATTTACTTCTGCGTCTGGAATATCGACCGCCTTGTTCTTGCGGTACTCGTAACCGGCAGCGATGGATAAAGGTCCAGCCGGCAATTCAAACAAGTCGCCCGTGACGTTGAACGCAATATTCGTAAGCTCGTTGGAATTATACTCTCTGGCGGTAAAACGAATGTAGTCGGCAGCGGCAGCCGACATGGGTCCAAACAGATTGACTGGAGAGCATCCTGCTACAGCAGCGCAGTTTGCTGGATTACCCAACGCCAGAAATAGGCGGTCATATTGGACGCCATTTTCCGCAGACGTATCGATTGCGTTCTTGGAATAGCTCATGAAAGCATCCCAATTCCAATCACGTGTGCCCCACTTGAATTTGCCTTCAAGGCCTGCGGCAAGGCGATCTGTTGTTACGTCCTGAATGTTGTTTCGGTTACCAATGTCATACATTACCCGCCGTACCCGCCAAGCTTGGGTCGAGGAGAAGGCAAGCGCATTGGCCGTAGGCACGCCATTTGCGGTACCAAAGGGATTGAAAGCTTGCGAGTTCGCAATACCAAAGCCCCGGATAGTCCCCGACGTGCCACCGATATCGAGTTGGACAGGCGAGAATAATTGATTGGATTGGCGGGTGCTTCGCAGGGCTTCAACTTTTAGCTTCAGGTTGTCTGACAGTTCAAAACCAAGTCGGGCGTAAAGACCAAAACGTTCGCTTGGCCCCACGGAGTAAATGCCCTGTGCCTGAGTGTTAAAGGCATCAGCCGGCAAAGCCGCTGTGCGAAAGCCGTCGTCGGCCAAAGCGCCAACGCCAAAGCCGCCAAGCGCCCGTGCGGTGATCGGGGCGGTTGACGAGGCAAAGCCCGTAGGCGTTCCAAAATAGGCATTTCCAGAAAGCCCCGGAAGAATGAAAAGGCCCCGCTCGCTGGTACCTGGGCCCGCTTGGGGCACCAAAGTATTCAGGGTGAGATCTCTATCAGCCGTGCCGATCGGATCCTCTTTGATATAGCTTGCCGAAACAACGAACGACGCGCGATCAAAGGTCTTTCCCCAATTGACGACAGCCGAAAATTGTTCGCCGTCACTTCTAGACGTTGTCGCTGTTTTCAGGTTCAGACGCAGGCCATCAAAGTCCCGGAGCGTCTTGATATTGACGACGCCAGCAATGGCATCCGCACCATAAATAGCTGAAGCACCATCCTTCAGTACCTCAATACCTTCAATCATGCCAAAAGGCATTGTGTTGAGGTCAACAAAGTCGCGGAAGCCGCGCTGGCCTACGCCATCCACCCAACGATGTCCGTCAACGAGGACCAACACGCGGTTGCCACTGCCCTCCGCCCCACCGAGATAGCGCAAATTGATTGAACTCGCCCCATAGGATGTACCTTGTGTTCCGTTGCTATTCAGACTGACGCCGGCTGAAGGTAACTTTTGAAGCACATCACCGATCGAAGCTGCGCCTGTATTGCGCAAATCCGCCCCCGTAATTGTCAGAACCGGACCAACCGAATCCGCGTCGCGCCGCTGAATCCGCGATCCTGTCACGATGATGGTCTCGACGGCTTTTTCTGGCTCGGCCGACGTTTGGCTTTGGGCGTGGGCAGATATTGGAAGTGCAGCGGCAACCATAGCAAAAGACAAAGCCGGATAGGCGACGCCTGTTTTCAGTTTTCCCAGTTTAGATTGGATGATGCTTAGCATGGTTCGCCCCCCGATTGCTTTTCCGCTGTTCCCACCGCCAGAAACAATGAGCCATTTCAACAGCTACCTGCCTTCTTAGAAGCTATGCAATACTATCACTTTTTCACATCTTACTATGCGTAATTGGCATGGAATAGATTCCGGGATGAATGTGCCCTAATCGAGTTGCAGGAGGACATTCTCGATGGATAGGCGCGTTTTGCTTGGCGGGCTGGTAAGCGGTGCCAGCATGGGGATGTTTCCGAGTGCAGCATTTGCACGGCAGAACAAGGTGACTCTGGCTTTCTTAGGACAATGCTTGATCGAACATGCTCCGACAGGTTCGCAGTGGCCCGGTCAAGAGGGGGTACTTAAGGCGTTAAGTCAGTCAGATCTGGCCGTTTCAAATTTTGAATCTGTTATCCTAGGGCCTCGTGCGGGGGCTCCTACCCGTGATTTAGAGACGTTGCATTCGGCAAAACCAGATGTTTTGGATACTCTCTATCGCGCTAATATCCGTCTTGTTGGTTTTGCCAATAATCATGCATTTGATCTTGGCACCGGCGGAATTCTCGACACTTTGGATGCACTTGCGGCCGCGCGAATGACGGTGGCCGGTGCCGGGACTAATGAAGCTCTGGCAGCTAAGGCCAGCTTTCGATCCGCTCGCAATCAAGAAATCGGCTTGGTTGCCTATGCGACCGGAAAAGTGCGCGTAGGCGGCGCGGCAACTTCTGAACGCGCCGGGGTAAATGAAGTGCGGGTTAGCGAGGCTGGTGTTATCCTTGACGAAGATGCCAATAAAGTCCTCAGCGCCATAGCCGACGCCAAGCGTAAGAGCCCGAATATTGTGGTTTGTCACCACAATCATTTGTGGGAGCCCAACCAAATTCAAGTTCCTGCTTGGCAACGGGAGTTCGCAAAGCGCTGTGTCGATGCGGGCGCTTCAATTTTCATCGGGCACGGCGTGCCAATGGTTCAAGGTATCGAAGTATATAAGGGGGTGCCGCTTCTCTATGGTCTAGGCAATTTCATTTTCCAGACCGAGAAGCCGGTAGGTGCCTACCCGCCTCAGGCTTGGCAAGGTGTCATCGCAACTGGCAAATTTAGGGATGGGGCATGTACCCGACTGTCGCTGACGTGCATCCTGCTCAACGAAATAGGCTTGGCCGGTCCAAGCGATACGCAGACCCGCGGATTCCCGCGTCTGGCAACCAAGCCAGAGCGAGTGACATTTTTTGAAAGGTTCCAGCAGCTGAGCCGACCTTTCGGCACCCAATTAGTCGTCCAAAAATCTGGCGCTATTGAAGTGGCCCTATGAGCAAAAGGGCAACTTTCAACAATTCGCTTCGTGCCGTTTGGTGCACAACGCCCAAAGAATGCACCAAAATCCCCGTTTGCTACCAATGTTCTAGTGGTCACCGCTACTACGGCAGACAGAAGTCGTTCCAGATCATTCCGTCAGATTCTTCGTGTTCCGAACCCGATTAGTGACAAGCCCCAGCGGGGTTTGTCCTCGACCTAAACTGTCTTGAAAGAAATGGCGCGCCCGGAGCGATTCGAACGCCCGACCCTCAGATTCGTAGTCTTTTCAT
>NZ_JBMLTR010000120.1:0-3610 GCF_049239865.1 Aquidulcibacter sp. | reverse complement strand
ATTGCTTATGCCGCCCCGCCTCAAGAGGTGAAGGCTGAGAAAGTCGCCTCCATTGCCCTGCCCGATACCGAAGCCGCAGGGCTTGGCAGTAATGGCTGGGCCTTTGGGGCTGAGACGACCGCCAATGGCCGTGGCCTTATTGTTGGCAATCCGCATTTTCCTTGGGCTGGCCCTTCGCGCTTTTACCAACTTCATATCACCATACCGGGCGTCGTGGATGTGATGGGGGCGACTTTGGCGGGCTCCCCCTTACCCACGATTGGCTTTAACAAGGACATTGCTTGGAGCCATACCGTCAGTGCGGCCAAGCATGCCACGGTGTTTGAACTCACCCTCGATCCAGCCGACCCAACCCGCTATCTGGTCGATGGCAAGAGCGAGGCGATGGAAGTCCGCACGATCCAAGTCCCAACTGCCGACGGACCCGTCCAGCGCACCATCTATGTCAGCCGCTTTGGCCCACTGTTGGTCGTGCCAACGGCGGGCCTCAATTGGACCAAGGAGCGCGCCTTTGCGATCCGCGACGCCAATGCCGGCAATAATCGCCTGATCGACGCTTGGGTTGGGATAAACCTTGCGAAAAATGTGGGCGACATCCGGGAGTCGGTGACCAAGACGCTGGGCATTCCTTGGGTGAATACCATTGCGGCCGACCGCTATGGCAACGCGCTTTTGACCGATGTGACGGCGGTTCCCAATGTCTCTGCCCAAAAGATCAAGGATTGCGCCACGCCGCGTTCGGCCCCGCTAGCTCAACGCTTAGTCGTGCTCGATGGCAGCAAATCAGCCTGCGATTGGGATAAGGCACCGGGCACCCCTGCCCCCGGCCTGATGCCGGCCAGTGACCAAGCTATTGTCGAACGGCGCGACTATGTCGCCAATAGCAATGATAGCTATTGGCTGACCAATCCAAAGAGCCCCTATCGTGTTTTGTCTCCTATTCTGGGTACCGCAGAAGTTGCGCGCAGCCTCCGTACCCGCTCCGGCTTGATTGAGATTGATCGCAGGCTGACTGGCACAGATGGTTTCACCAGCACCAAGGTCGATCATGAAACCGCGCGCGCCATGCAGTTTGCCAATAAGACCCTCGCCGCGGAGCTCACGCTCGATGCCGTTTTGGGGCTATGTGCTGACCAAACAGATCTGGCGGCTGCCTGTCAGGCGCTGAAAAACTGGGACAGACTTTATAACAATGACAGCAAGGGTGGATATCTTTTCTGGGCCTTCTGGGAATTGGCGGACAAGCTTCCGGGCAAATGGGCGACGCCTTTTGATCTGAAAGACCCTATCAACACCCCACGTGATCTGGTCACAACAGGCCCTGTGGCCGAACAACTTCGTGGTGCGCTGCGGGCAGCAGCAGAGCGCCTGACCAAGGAGGGCTATGCCTTGGATGTGGCTTGGGGCAATGTCCAATTTATGACCCGCAATGGCGAGAACATCCCCATTCACGGCGCACATGGCAATCTGGGTGTGCTGAATGTGCAAGTCTCCGAGAAAGTTGGCCAAATTCTCGTGCCACGCCATGGCACCAGCTATGTGCAAATTGTCGGCTTTGATGACAAAGGCCCCGTGGCGGATGCGATTTTGAGCTATGCGCAATCCACCGATCCCGCCTCGCCTTACTATTCAGACCAGACCAAGGCCTATGCCGAGAAACGCTGGAACCGCCTGCCCTTTACGCCTGCCCAGATAGAAGCGGCCAAAGTGGGTGAGACTCTGAAGCTGAAGGAATAGCTGGATCAGCCTTTTACACGCTGAACCAAGCATTGCGGGCCAAGATCAGCCACTTTCTTGACTCCCATCAGGGTCATATTGGTGCGCATCTCCGCTTCAAAGAGTGACAGGAGGCGGCTAACCCCCGCCTCCCCTCCGGCAGCTAGGGCGTAGGCATAAGCCCGCCCCAGCATAACGGCGTCCGCACCCAGTGCCAGAAAGCGCAGCACATCTACCCCGCTTCTTATACCTGAATCCGCGAGGACGGGGATAGATTTGGCCACCGCGTCAACAATCCCAGGCAAAGCTGCTGCAGTGGACAGTGTGCCATCTAATTGCCGCCCGCCATGGTTGGACACCACCAAGGCGTCAGCCCCAAAAGTAACGGCATCGCGGGCATCATCTGGATCGAGAATGCCCTTGATGATGATTGGGCCCTGCCACGTGTCCCGGATCCATTCCAAATCCTTCCAGCCAATGCTGGGATCAAAATTCGCGCCCAACCAGCCGATATAGTCTGTTAGGCCTGTCGCTTGGCCACGATAGGTGGAGATATTGCCAAGGTCATGCGGCCGCCCCAGAAGGCCAACATCGACCGCCCAGCGTGGGTGGAGCACGGCTTGGGCCATACGTCGCGTGCCCGCCCATGGGCCAGACATGCCGGAATGTGGGTCGCGGTAGCGCGATCCGGGCGTTGGCATATCCACCGTGAACACCAAAGTCGTCACGCCTAAGGCGGCAGCACGCGCCAAGGCATCCGCCATAAAGCCGCGATCCTTCAAGACATAGAGCTGGAACCAGATGGGCTGACGAGTGGCCGCTGCAACTTCAGCCAAAGGGCAGACGCTGACCGTCGAGAGTGTATAGGGGATACCCGCCTTATCGGCAGCTCTGGCCGCCTGCACCTCTCCCCGCCGCACCAACATGCCGGACAAGCCAACCGGACCCAAGATGATTGGCAAGGCGAGGTCTTGGCCCAATAGGGTCGTGGATAGATCGACTTTGTCCATGGCGTGCAGCACACGCTGGCGCAGCAAGATTATCGACAGGTCAGCCTCATTGGCTTGCAGCGTCGCCTCGTCCAGCGCCCCACCGTCGACATAGTCAAACAGGAAGCGCGGCAAGCGCTGTTGCGCTGCACGCCGAAAATCCTTTGGACTGGCAATGATCATTCCGCCCTGCCCCTACACCGACCGCTTGCACACATGCTAAGCACAGCGCTGGGCTATCAGGCAAATCCACCGCTGGCATCTTGCTGTTGGCAACGCACCAATCGACTGGTTAGCACGGCAGCTTGGCGATGTTTGACAGCTTCGCGGTAATCGCTGTCGGTGACCATGGCCAGAAAGGCGCCAGCGCTGGGATAATTAGCGATGAAGATCGTGTCCCAAGCCTCTGATTCTGGTCCGGTTACCATGGCTTGCATCATCCCACGCCAAACCACCTTGCCACCTAAGCGGCTAAAGATCGGATCGCTGGTGCGACCATATTCTTGGTAAGCTTCTTCGCCCGTACGCCCCAGATTAGCGTCTGGATGATCGGCGGGATAAAGCGCGAGCGGCCGGTATCGCACCAAATTGAGCATCCAGATCGGCTCATCCCGCGGCAGCGATTTGAACAAGTCAAAGGCTGCCCGTGTTGGATCGACAAAGGCCTCTTCAGTCATCGGGATATGGCCTCTTTGTTAGCCAGCGGCGGCTGGGGCTGCTTGCTCACGCCGCTCTGAATAGATCAGCAAGGGCTTGGCGCGGCCTTCAATGACTTCGCCATTGACCACAACTTCTTCCACGCCCTCATAAGATGGCAGGTCGAACATGGTTTCCAGCAGAACCCCTTCCAGGATGGAGCGCAGGCCCCGAGCACCCGTCTTACGCGCAATGGCTTTGGTAGCCAC
>NZ_JBMLTR010000119.1:0-1517 GCF_049239865.1 Aquidulcibacter sp. | reverse complement strand
CACATGTCGGCGGCTTCGAGTGGCGGCCAATCGCCCAAGACCTCAATGCCCTCTTGGATCAGCCCGCGCGGCATCACCGCATAGCCAAGGCCTGCGCGCACAGCCGCCGCGCAACCCGCATGACTGGGGCTGGTAAACGCACTTGTCCACGGTGCCTTCGCGCGATCCAGCGCTGCCAGCGCCCGTTCGCGGTAAACACAAGCCGGTGGCGACAGCACCAAGGGCAAGGGGCGTTCGCGCTTTTCAAAGACCGCACGGGCTTCTTCAAAGGCCTTTGGCAGTGTGTCATTGGCCGGGCCAACCCAGACCAATTCCTCGCGCCAGATTGCGCGCGCCCCTGGATGGACGCGCTCGGTTGATTGTTTAATCAGCACAAGGTCATGCAAGCCTGCCTCAAATTCATCGATCAACGTTCGGGTCAACGCACAGGATACATGCAGCATCACTTGCGGGTGCGCGTCCATAAAGGCGGCCAGAATGTCGGGCAAATGCGCGGTTGTGAAATCCTCGGGCGAGCCAAAGCGCACTTCGCCCGCGATCTCCTGCGACCGGAACCGCGCCAACATCGCATCCGCCGAGGCGATCATGTCACGCGCATAACCAAGTAGCTTTTCGCCGTCCGGGGTCAGGCGGACATTACGGGTATCGCGCTCAATCAATTGACGATCAAAAATCTCTTCCAGCTTCTTGATCTGGCCCGAGACAGCCGATTGCGATCGGCCCACAAGGATGCCGGTCCGCGAGAAACTGCGGGTATCAGCCAGCGTCACAAAGGTGCGCAGAAAGGCGGTGTCGACGTCATACATGGCTTACCTAATGCGGCGATGATCGCGCGCCGTCAACGCAGCTCGCAGGTTCTGCGCCACGTGTGGCCACGGTTTTTCCGATAAATCCCATCAGGTTTTCAAGTTTCTCCTTCTGGGGGCAACCGACTAAGCAGCGGCGCCGCACCCCCAAGACGAGGAGCCAAAGATGCCGGTTGAAGTCCTGCTTGAAAACTTAGTCTCGCCCATAACCATGGCCTTTTTGCTGGGCATGATCGCCACATTGATCAAGTCGGATTTGGAGATACCCGAGCCCGTCATCAAGATTTTCGCGATCTTTTTGCTGTTTTCTATCGGCCTGCAAGGCGGGCAAGAGCTGGCAGGCGTGGCCTTTGCCGATATTGCCAATGGGCTGGCCGTCATCGCGGCACTGATCTTCCTCCTCCCCCTCATGGCCTTTTTGGTTGCGAGATTCGTGTTGCGCTTGGACACCCCCAATGCAGCGGGCGTTGCGGCCCTTTATGGCTCAGTCTCGTCGGTGACCTTTGTGGTGGCCCGCACTTATGCCGAGGGCAAGGGCACACCGATGGACGGCTATGTCACGGGCCTTGTGGCCCTGATGGAGTTGGCGATTTTGGTCGCGCTATTTTACGGGCGCTTCGCGCTCAGCCGGTCCAGCGGGGATAAGGGCAAGCTGACGGAAATCCTGATGGAGACCTTGCGCGGGCGCGGCCTAGTCTTGCTGGGCGGCGG
>NZ_JBMLTR010000118.1:0-1346 GCF_049239865.1 Aquidulcibacter sp. | reverse complement strand
TTGGCCGAGGCTGTGTGAAAACGCTGCGGCAGTGCCAAGTTTGAGTGCTATATCGTGGCCATTGTTAGTGCGATGACCATTTTGGCGATATGGCGTTTGTGTCGGTACTGTTGAGTGTTGCGAGGCTGTCCTACCGCCATTGCGCCGCTGATTTGAGGCCGGTTTGTCTTTCAAGCTCGGATTGCTGCCAGAAGCGGCTGGATTCCGATAATTTTGAGAACACGCTTGAGATTGTAGGCGAGAACGTGAAGGCTCATCTCAGTTCCTACATTGTTAATTGTCCGGGTTAAAAAATGCGTGGAACCCATCCATGATTTGATAGTGCCGAACGGATGCTCGACTGTACTCCGCCGGACTTTCATCATGTCCGGCTTTAGGTCTAGGCGACGCTGCGCAGCATCAAGTACATCTTCATTCTCCCAGCGACGAACCTTTCGTTCGGTTCCCGTTGTGCAGTTTGATTTGAGGGCGCACGTTCTACATTTTGAGTACCAATAGCGGTTGATCAACAAGCCATGTTCAACATACCCAGATCTCAGCGGCAGCGTCTGTCCAGCCGGGCAGCGATAGGTATCGGACAGGCGGTCGTAGATAAAGTCGCGCTTATCGAACAAGCCTTTACCGATTGACGACGATGTTAGCGACTTAGGGACGTAGGGCGTGATGCCGTTTTGTGTGCATTTGACGATTTCTTCGCCATTATAGTAGCCACGATCTCCGACAACACTGATATCTTCATGGCCCATAGCGACGCGCGCTTGGATTGACATATCATGGAGTTGCGTCCGGTCACTGCCCACATTTGTAACCTCATGCGCCACGATGAGATGGTGCTTTACCTCAACCGCACTTTGCACATTATAGCCAACTATACCGCCACCACGTGTCTTCATCGACCGTGCATCTGGATCAACCAGCGATACTTGCCCATCTGGTGAGCCTGCGAGACGATCTTGAACGCTGTCGAGCTGGGTCAATTGCGCTTTCATGGCCGCGATCTTGTCTTTCAGACGGCTGCTCTTTACCGTACCAACCTCAGGCTCTTCGCGGTCGGTTTTGTCCAACTCTCCAAGATATCGCTCAATGCTGGCCTCGATCTCGGCAACCTTGCGCGCCATCTTCGCAGAGGTGAAATTCTTGTCGCGATTATTGACCGCTTTGAATTTGCTCCCATCGATTGCAACCAAGCTTTCCCCTAAAAGGCCAACTTGGCGACAAAGCAGAACAAACTGGCGGCATACCTTGCGAATGGGCTGACCATTATCGCGCCGAAAATCGGCTATCGTCTTAAAGTCAGGTGCCAAACGGCCTGTCAGCCACATAAGCTCAATATTGCGCTGTGCCTC
>NZ_JBMLTR010000117.1:0-8646 GCF_049239865.1 Aquidulcibacter sp. | reverse complement strand
CTGACCTCACCAACCCCGTTTCCCGCCACGATCCGATCCAAGCTTTGCGGGATCGCTATCTCGATGCTGCCTTGGACGAGGCCAACTTCTCAGGCTGGCTGCCCAATGCGTTGGAGCGGGCACGTGAAGCGGCCAACCTCAGCGAGGGTGAAGCCTTGCTCGCCGCCCCACGCGGTGCAGTGGATTTGATCGACGCGTGGTTTGACCGGGCCGAGCGCGCGATGGAGCGGGCGATTGAAGATTGTGAGCCGGGCACTAAGATCCGCGCCAAGGCGACCTTGGCCGTGCGGGTGCGGCTGGAAGCTTTGTCTACCCATAAGGAAGGCCTGCGCCGCGCCGCGATCTATCTGGCTGTGCCCAATAATACTCCTGACGCGGTGCGGATTGGCTGGCGCGCAGCAGACCGGGCTTGGGTGGCGATGGGCGATCCCTCGACCGACTTTAACTATTATTCCAAGCGCACCATTCTATCGGGCGTCCATCTGGCGACTTTGGCTTATTGGTTACAAGATGAGAGCGCGGAAAGTACCGCCACGTGGGCCTTTTTGGACAAGCAAATTGGCGGCGTGATGCAGTTTGAGAAGGTGAAGGCCCAAGTCAATCAATTGGTCGACAAGATACCCGATCCTTTGGGCATTTTGACTCGCCTGCGCTATGGCGCTCAGCCGAAGCCGTGAAGCTTAATCACATGGCCCATTTTGCGGCCATCGCGCACTGTCCGCTTGCCATAGAGATGGACGAAAGTGTCTGCTTGGCCCGCCAGATC
This sequence comes from Aquidulcibacter sp., assembly GCF_049239865.1. Taxonomy (NCBI): domain Bacteria; kingdom Pseudomonadati; phylum Pseudomonadota; class Alphaproteobacteria; order Caulobacterales; family Caulobacteraceae; genus Aquidulcibacter; species Aquidulcibacter sp. The sequence goes on along the minus strand of NZ_JBMLTR010000117.1, from coordinate 7,880 downwards.
GGCCAAACCGTCCACATCATGGCCGATCAAATTGGTCATAACGACACGTGGCGCGTGGCGCTTCGTTGAGGCCAAGGGCCAATGCACGACAGCGCGGATATGTTGCTGGAATTGGTCTGCGGCACAGCCGTCCTGTGTCCAATGGCCGGAATTGTGCACGCGTGGGGCAATCTCATTGACCACCAGTTCGTCGCCTAGGACAAAGAATTCCACCGCCAATACGCCGATATGGTCCAAGGCTGCGGCCAGCTTAGCAGCGGCCGCAACGGCCCTTTCGCCCAATGCGTCGGAAATCTGCGCAGGAATGGTCGACGTCCGCAAAATGCCACCTTGGTGCACATTCTCGGTCACGTCATAGGCCGCAACACTGCCATCGACGGCACGGGCTAGAATGACCGAGACTTCGCGCTCAAACGGCACAAAGCCTTCAAGAATGGCGGGGCTTCCCCCCAGCGCGGCCCAAGCCTCAGCCACGTCGCTGATCTGGCTTAAGCGGAATTGGCCTTTGCCGTCATAGCCCAAAGTGCGGGTCTTCAAGATGGCAGGCAGGCCAATGGTCGCCACCGCGCGCTCAAGGCCTTCGAGGCTGTCACAAGCGGCAAAGGGCGCGGTTTGAAGGCCCACGCCTTGGATGAATTGCTTTTCGACCAAACGGTCTTGCGTCAATTGCAGGGACTTGAGACCCGGACGGATGACGGCGCGCGCCTCTAAGAATGCCAGCGACGCGGCGGGCACATTTTCAAACTCAAAGGTCACGACGTCGACGCACTCGGCAAAAGCGGCCAGCGCCTTTTGGTCATTCCAAGCAGCATTAAAGCATTTGGCGGCGACCCGCCCGGCCGGACAATCGGCCTCTGGCTCATAAACCACGCAATCGAAGCCAAGCTCCGCTGCGGCCATGGCCAGCATGCGGCCCAATTGTCCGCCACCCAAAATGCCAATGGTCGAACCGGGGGCTAGGCGATCAGAAGCGGCCGTCATTCGCGCGGATCGTCCCCAACCGCTTCGGTCTGCGCCTCACGCCACGCCGTCAAGCGCTCTGCCAAAGCTTCATCGGTCAACGCGAGGATGGAAGCGGCCAACAAAGCGGCGTTCGCGGCACCGGCCGGGCCGATGGCGAGCGTGCCGACCGGGATGCCCTTGGGCATTTGGACGATCGATAAAAGACTATCTTGGCCAGACAAAGCGGCAGAGCGCACGGGCACGCCAAGGACGGGCAAAGTCGTCATCGCGGCGACCATGCCGGGCAAATGCGCTGCGCCACCGGCACCAGCAATAATCACTTTTAAGCCGCGGCCTTTGGCTTCTTTGGCATAGAGGCTCATCTTGTCAGGGGTGCGGTGGGCGGAAACGACTTTGGCCTCGTAAGGCACAGCCAAATGGTCGAGAATCTTGGCCGCCTCAATCATGGTTTCCCAGTCCGAGCGGGAGCCCATAATCAATCCAATTTGTGGGCCGATTTGTGGGATAGAGGCCATAGATTGCGCTTTCCAACACTTGCGACGAAAGCTGCCTGCATCCGCCTGCGCCTGCGTCAACACCCAAGAAAGCGGGGCTTCTAGTCGTAATGGGCCAGAAAGGGAAGACCTGATCGGAAATCCGTCCCCGTAAACATCTTGTTAACCAATCGCGCGCACAGCCTAGAGGCACAGGTTTTGGGTTTTGCGCCCTTACAGAGCGTACCATAAAGTGCTACATAGACTGAGAATTAAGGCCGTGTGAGGCGGCCAAGACGGGAGCGTTAGGCGGTGTCGTTTGCACAACATCATTCTGATGGAAAGCCGAAAGCGACCGCGCCGTCCTTGCAGCCGAAATCGGCGCTTGAGCGGGCAACCCAAGCTGCGGCAGCCGCCAAGCGCCACCCGATAGCCGAACCAAGCCAAGCACCAAGCAGCCAACAGGCTTCTGAGGCCCAGGCGGCAGAGAAACCGACTGTACTTGGCATTCCACCTCAGGAACTCACCCCTCATGTCCGCCGCGCGCTGAAACATTTGTCCGATCAGGTGACAAGCCTCAAATCGGATCGGGCGCGCTTGGTGGATCGGTTGCGCCGTGCCGAAGAATTGGCAGACCGGGATACGTTGGTGCCGGTATTCAATCGCCGCGCCTTTGAGCGCGAATTGAACCGGGTGATTAGCTTCGCACATCGCTATGAGGTGCAGGCCAGCCTCGTCTATTTTGATCTCGACGGCTTCAAACAGATTAATGACCGCTTTGGTCACCCTGCCGGCGACGCCATCCTCTTGGCAGTCGGCGAAACTTTGGCGGCTAACATTCGCGAGAGTGATCTGGTGGGTCGCGTCGGCGGGGACGAGTTTGCCGTCATTCTGGCCAAAGCAGGCCCCGAAGATGCTCGCCGCAAAGGCGCACAATTGGCCGAAGCCATTTCCCGCACAGAAATCACCTATCAAGGTCACCGCCTGCAAGTGGGCGCGGCTTATGGCTCTTATACGTTTGAGTCAGATGATACCGGTGAACGGGCTTTGTCGCGGGCTGATGAAGCCATGTATGCCAATAAGGTTGGCCGCAAAATCCAAAGCCTCTGACTACAGATCCTTGATGTAATGGATAAAGCCTGCATGGCGGGCCACGCGGTCATACAGGCTGCGGCCAGCTGCATTAGTCTCATGCGTCAACCAATAAACGCGTGCTGCATTTTCGGCACGCGCCGCATCCGCCACCGCTTCGATCAAGGCCTCGCCCACCCCGCGCTTACGGGCGGCTGGAAACGTGAACAAGTCTTGGAGATAACAATAAGGCCCAATCGTCCAAGAGGATGGATGATAGAGGAAGTGGACGAGACCCAAAACCTCGTCGCCATCAACTGCCACAAGGCCATGCAGCGGCCCTTCTGGATCGAGTAAGCGCTGCCACGTCGCTTCGGTCACCTCTGGCGCGAAATTGCTGACCTTATAAAAGGTCAGATAGCCGTGCCACAGCTCTTCCCACACTGACCGGTCATTCGCCGCCAAGGGCCTTACGCGCAGATCACCCATGCTTCACCTCAACACCAAGTGCTTATTTTGGAAAGGCTTTTGGCGCGACCTGCACCACTTTGCTGCCGCGCGCGACGACTTCATTCACCGCCATACCGCGTTCAACCACGTGATTTCTAAATCGGAACAGTCCGTCGACGCCGATAAAGCCGTCTTGGGCCTCAATGGCGCGGGCGGAAGCCCCAGACTTGCTGCCTTCCCGCGTCATGCGGGCCAGCATGGCGGTCGCGTCATAACCCATGCCAGCCAGACGGGTTGGGCGGCGTTGATAGGCTTGGTTGAAGCGTTGCTCAAATGCGCTGCGGGCTGCTACGTCAGGCGTTACAAACCACGCCCCCATCATCCGGCTGTCATTCAAAATATCGGGATCATTCCAGAGCCCCGTGCCCAGATAGCGTACTTGACGGGAGCTGGCACCCGACTGGCCTAAAGTTTGAACAATGGCGCGCAACATCGCCCCGCGTTCTGGGATCAAAATCGCAGTTTCCCGGCTGGCATTCCCGCCAGAGACCCGGCCGGCAACACGCTTCGACACTTCGAGCGCGGAAGTCATGGATGTCGATCTCGGATCATAACGCTCATCGCCCATGAACTCGATACCCGCTGCGGCGGCAGTTTCACGCGCGGCGGCGGCTACCCGGTCGCCATAGCGACCTTCTGGGGCCAAAACGACCAGCTTTTTGACGCCCTGTTCGGCCGCGTAGCGGACAATCTGACGGGCCTCATCTTCGGGCAGGAAGGTCAAAACATAGATATCGCGACCGGCTTCGGACGTATCGGTCGAGAAGGAAAACATGGGAACATCATTAACCCGCGCATAGGGCGCGATGGCTGACACGCCACTGGCGAACAAGGGCCCTAAGATAAAGTCCGCGCCCGAGCGCAGCGCATCCACTGCGGCTTCACGCGCCGACTCTGGCGTATCGCCAGAATCCTTTGGAATGAGGAGCATAGATGCGTCCCCATGCTCAAATAGCGCGAGTTCAGCCGCGCTTTGAAGGGTCTGGGCTTCGTTACGAATGGCTGGATTGTCGCTGCTAAAGGGTGCCAGCAAAGCGACACGAACCAGCTTGCGACCCACCATATGTGGCGGCGTCAGCTTATTGGTTGCTTTGATCAGATACGGGTTTACAGGCTCTTGCACCACCGGCTGGGTCGGGGGGGGTGGCGGCGTGATGGTTTGTGGGGTGGATGCGCACGACGCCAAGCCCATCAACATAGCTGCGCAAAGGCTTGCGCCTAACGCGTGTTTAAGGCTTGGTATCTTTGTCGGAAAGTACAAACCTTCTGTCGAAGAAATGGATGACATGGCCAACGCTACTCCCAATAATCGGCCTAAGTCTAAGCGTGAGGCCAGTCCGGTGCAATCGCATCAACTGGAAACGCCCATAAAAATGCTGTTAGAATCGGGACTTTACCTCGTGGCCACACCCATTGGTAATTTGGGGGACTTCACGCCACGCGGGGCCAAAACGCTGACCGATTGCGACATCATTCTGGCAGAAGATACACGTGTAACCAAGCGCTTGATGGGCCTGCATGGAATCAACGGCAAGGTTGTTCGGTGTGATGAGTCCGCGACGGAAACGGGCCTTAAACAGGCACTGAAGATTCTTGATCAAGGCGGGTCGGTGGCCTTTTGCTCAGACGCGGGCACCCCGGGCGTCAGTGATCCGGGGGAACGTTTGGCCCGTGGCGTGATTGAAGCTGGGCATAAAGTTCTGGCCGTGCCCGGTGCGTCTGCCGCCTTAGCCGCTTTGATTGTTTCAGGCCTACCTTCAGCGCGGTTCTTCTTTGCGGGTTTTGCGCCATCAAAAGCGGGTGCGCGGGCGGACTTTTTCCATGAGTTTGCCTCGATCCCTGCCACTTTAATCTTCTATGAGACCGGCCCGCGCTTGGCCGAAAGTCTTGCGGCCATGGCCAAGGTTTTTGGCGACCGGCCCGCCTGTGTCGCGCGTGAGCTCACGAAGCTCTACGAAGAAACCCGGCGCGGCACCCTTTCGGCTTTGGCGGCCCATTATGGCGAGGCCGACGCGCCGCGTGGCGAGATTGTCGTGGTCGTCGGTGGGAAAAGCCACGACGTTGCGGATGCAGAGAAAATTGATTTGGATGGCGCGTTAGAAGAAGCCTTGTCCCGCCTCAGCGTCAAAGATGCTGCTGCCGCCGTGGCCCTAAAGACCGGGATCGCCCGACGGGATGTGTATAGCCGCGCCTTGGCGCTGGTTGCTGTACGCAAGCAGGTTGTATCATGAATTTAACCCAGCGCGCCCTTGCAGAGCGGTCCGGTCGCTGGGCCGAGAACTGGGCAGCCTTTGTGTTGCAGCTGAAGGGCTATGCCATTCTGGGGCGGCGGGTACAGACGCCAGCTGGCGAGATTGATCTGATCGCGCGGCGCGGCGATGTGCTGGCCTTCATCGAAGTTAAAATGCGCCAAGGGGCCGTTGATCCCGCCGAAGTGCTGCGGACCCGGCAAATGTCGCGCATTGTGCGAGCTGCGACGGGCTGGACGTCTAGACGCGCGTGGACCCAGCATTTCGCTTGGCGCTATGATCTGATGGTCGTTACCAAATGGCGCTGGCCGAAACATGTTCGCGATGCTTGGCGGCCAGAGATAGACCCCATGTTGAGTGGGCATGGCCATTCAGACAATGTGATTTCCTTTCGGGCGCGGCGCAAATGATCCCGAGGACGCGAGCAGACGCGGAAAGCGCAATCAAAGTGTGCGCCAACATGCCGGTAGACCGCTTTGACTTAACAGCCTGCGCCTTGGCTTGCGCCATTCATGAACACCCGGACCGCGATCTTTCCGAAGCCCTCAGCGTCTTGGATCAGCTCACCACCTTAGCCCAACAGCGAAAACCCCAAACCGCTTCGGCGCTGACACAATTGATTTTCGGCGAAATGGGGTTTGCAGGCTCAACCAAAGACTTTGATGATCCCGGCAATGCAGACTTAATCAGTATTTTGAAGGCACGTGCGGGCTTGCCCATTGGGCTTGGAGTGATTTGGCGCCATGTGGCACGCCTCTCGCAGGCAGCACTCCATGGAGTTGATTCTCCCGGGCATTTTTTGCTGCGGCTGGAGTCCAACGACGGGCCGATCTTTATCGACCCCCTTGCTGGCGGCGCGATTGTGGATGAGGTCGGCCTCTCTGAAATTGCCAATCGGGTTGGGATCAAGGCCTTAAGCGAGGCGATGCTGGCCCCGGTGTCAGATCGGGTGATGGCGGTGCGCTTACAGACCAATCTGGCGGCGCGAGCACGGGCTTCCGGCCAAATTGACGCTTGGCTGCGGGCGGCGTTTCGGCGTGCGTTGTTGGCCCCAGACAATTATCAAGTGGCGCACGACTATTCCCAAGCTGCAGAAGCCGCAGGACAAATTCATATAGCCCTTGAATGGGCGCACCGGGCAAGCCAACTTCAAGGCTACACCCAAGCTGATCGCGATAGAACCCAAACTCTCCGCCACAAGCTAAATTAGCGAGTTCACCCTGTGTCTGATTTTCCTGCCTCAAAACCCCTGCGTATCGCCATCCAGATGGACCCGATTGAGGACGTTAATATTGATGGCGATACGACCTTTGCCATGGCCGAAGAGGCGCAAAGTCGCGGCTATGAGATCTTCGTCTATCAAGTCGACACTTTAAGCTGGCAGGAAGGTAAAGTCCGTGCGCGGGCCAAGCCCGCCAGGGTTCAACGCGTCAAGGGCGACCATGTCACGCTCGGCGCAGAAGTCGTTTTGGATCTGGCTGAGGATGTCGACGTTGTCCTGATGCGTCAGGACCCACCGTTTGACATGAACTATATCACCGCCGCGCACATGCTGGAGTTCTTAAAGGGCAAGACTTTGGTGGTGAATGACCCCTTCTGGGTGCGGTCGAGCCCAGAGAAGATCGTCCCCCTTCTCTTCCCAGACTTGATGCCGCCGACCCTCGTATCGCGCGATGTCGCCACCATTAAGGCGTTTCAGGCGGAGCATCAGGACATTGTGGTCAAACCATTGTTTGGGAATGCAGGTGCGGCCGTGTTTCGGATCAAGCCAGAGGATGGCAATTTAGGCGCGCTGCTCGATCTGTTCTTCACCACCAGTCGCGACCCGATCATGGTGCAAGCCTTTGTGCCGGGGGTATTTGACGGCGACAAGCGGATCATCCTTGTCGATGGTGAACCTGTGGGCGCGATCAATCGGGTCCCCAAGGGCAATGATATTCGCTCCAACCTCGCCGTGGGCGGCACCGCCCATCCTGTTGACTTGAGTGAAGCCGATCTGGCCATCTGTCGCGCCATTGGCCCAACCCTGAAAGAGCGCGGCCTTTTGTTCGTCGGTATCGACGTCATCGCAGGCCGCTTAACCGAAATCAATGTCACCTCGCCAACTGGCGCTTTGGCGCTCAAAGCTTTCTCTGGGGTCAATGCAGTTTCGCTCATGTGGGATGCCATCAGTCGTAAATTGAAATAGACATTACTCTATGGTAAGAAAGTTGTGCACAGCCTTTAGAGGTAGAAAATCACAATCTAGCGTTAGAAATAGTCTTTTGTTCGTTATCCGTTCGTTGTATGTTCTAATTTCTAGTTGGAATGTGGATAGTTCGGAAGCGAAACGATGGTTGCTCGATTGGTTACATGGGCCTTTGATGGGGCCGAGGCGCGCAGGGTAGATGTTCAGGTCCAAATTACGGACGCCGGGGCGAACCCCTATTTCTCCATCGTTGGCTTGGCAGACAAGGCCGTTGCCGAAAGTCGTGAGCGTGTGCGCTCTGCTTTTGCAGCCATTGGCCTATCGGTCCCCGCCAAGCGCGTGCTGGTCAATTTAGCGCCAGCGGACTTGCCCAAAGAGGGCTCACACTATGATGCGCCCATTGCCGTCGCCCTCTTAACCGCCATG
>NZ_JBMLTR010000116.1:0-1094 GCF_049239865.1 Aquidulcibacter sp. | reverse complement strand
GCTCGACAAAACGGGGTGGAAAGGCAAAGCGCAGGTCTGGCCGTCGGGCTTCCACCCGCACCAGGGTCTGGCCCTTTAAGGTGGGCTCGAGGCCCCGTCTCACAGTTTCGACTTCGGGTAATTCAGGCATATTCTTTTGCGTACTCACGCGTTATGTGCTAGCCACTGGTCATGAGATCAGCCCTACGACTTAGCGATGATGAACTCAATGAGCTTGCTTGGCGAGCCATCAGAAAGTTTTTTCCAGCAGAACAATTAGATCAGGCTTCCATTGAGTTGGAGCATACGGTTTGGTCTAACCAGAGCTGGGAAACAGGCCTTCATGATGGCGGCGAAGTTGTTGGTGTTTGGTTGTCTCATCCCAAGGCGGGTCCATTGCCGGATCCTGATGCAACAGCTGCGGTAACAACGCAGATGATGCAGGAGGCCTATCGCAAAGGCGATCCTAGGATGGTGATACTGTACCATAAGTTTCCGGATTTAGAGTATAAACACCAGCATGTTGCCTAGGTGCTTCCATGCACTATTCACACCAGCTTATCGGAAGTGCGCAGCGCCTGCTCGGTGGGAAGCGGGGTCGACCGCAATCCAGTGACTGCAATAGGGCTGTCAGTACAGCCTATTATGCGTTGTTTGACCACTTGTGCCGACTGGTTGCTAATCGCATCATAACCAGTCCGGAGGGGGCATCCGTGACCTCGAAGACGTGGGTTGAGGTGTATAGGTCGGTCGACCATGGCAAAGCGCAGACTCTCATGGGCAGACTATCGAGAGGGCCTGATGGCACCGAGTCAGACCATTTGATAAAGTTTGCTTCGGCATTCATTGCGCTGCAGAACGCTCGAAATGAAGCAGACTATGTGCCCACCAAGGAATTTGGTAAGATTGACGCTGAAATCCTTATCAATCAGGCAAAGAGCGCTATCTTGCATCTTGACTGTGTGACTTTTGATGAAGTGTCTCAGATTGTTGGTGGGCTAGTCGCCAAGAACACAAGGCGCTAAAGGGCCGTATGACTGACTCCAAGACTGCTTCCTTCGGTTTTCAAGATGTGCCTGCACATGAGAAGGCCTCTCGCGTGCGCGGCGTGTTTG
>NZ_JBMLTR010000115.1:0-2273 GCF_049239865.1 Aquidulcibacter sp. | reverse complement strand
CGTAGATGCACATCTGCTCGGGTTGACTTGAGATAAGGGCGCCTCTAGTTTCCGCCCGCGTCGACAAGGGGGCAAGTCCGCACTTTTGTTGTTCGCACGGCTGGTTCATGGCTGATCCTAGACACCCAGATGGCTCTGATGCCCTTGATGAGTTGGCCAAACGTGTGGCTGCGCTCCATCAAGAGCGAGAGAATGCCGGGCCAAAGGTCAGTGTCGATCGGTCGGGCATGTCTTTGGGGCTGCGCCTGGCTTCAGAATTTGCTTCGGCGATTCTGGTCGGTGGCCTTTTAGGATATGGTGTTGATGTCGTTCTGACGACGCAGCCATGGGGCCTTTTGGTCGGTTTGGCGCTCGGCTTTGTGACCGGCACAGTGAATTTAATTCGGGCCTCCCGTCAGATGACGCAGGCCCACCCCGTTGATCCTCAGGCATCCGGCTTGAAGGACGACTCAGACGAAGACGCGTGAAGCAGGAGACAAGCGGCGTGGCCAGCGATCCGATGCACCAGTTCCAGATAGCCCCCATGATCCCCATAGAGTTGGCCGGCTATGATGTGTCGTTCACGAACGCGAGCCTGTTCCTTGTCTTGGGTGCAGCACTGCCTGCAGCTTTCATGCTGGCAAGCTCTGCCAAGGCCGCTTTGGTTCCTGGCCGGATCCAGACCTTGGGCGAAACCGCTTATAGTTTCGTCTACAACATGCTCTACAGCTCAGCAGGTTCGGACGGCGTCAAGAAGTTCTTCCCACTGGTTTTGAGCTTGTTCCTGTTCATCTTCACGGTGAATATGGTTGGCCTTTTTGCCTATAATTTCACGCCAACTAGCCAAATCATCGTGACGGCCATGATGGCGCTTCTGGTGTTCTTCACCGTGATCATCGTGGGCTTTGCCAAGAATGGCTTGGGCTTCCTCAAGCTGTTCGTGCCATCGGGCATCCCTTGGCCGCTCTATCTTATTGTGACTCCGATCGAGATCATTTCCTTCTTCTCGCGTCCTTTGTCACATGCCGTTCGTCTCTGGGCAAACATCCTCGCCGGTCACATTCTGGTTAAAGTGTTTGCTGGTTTCGTGCCCATGATGGCCGAGACCGGAGCCGTGGGTGCCGTCGGGGCTATCTTGCCCTTCGTGATGACGGTTGCCCTCTATGCACTGGAAACCCTCGTTGCATTCCTGCAGGCCTATGTGTTCACCATGTTGACCTGTATCTACCTCAATGACGCGCTGCACGCAGCCGATCACTAAGTCACCCTTTCTTATCGTCCCTTAATCCCTCAGGAGAATTCATCATGGACGCAGAAGCCGCAAAGTACATTGGTGCAGGCCTTGCTTGCTTGGGCATGTTGGGCGCCGCCATCGGCGTGGGCAACATCTTCGGCAGCTTCTTGGAAGGCGCAATGCGCAATCCTTCGGCCGCTCAAGGCCAGTTCGGTAACCTGATCTTCGGGTTCGCCGTGACCGAAGCGCTCGGCATCTTCTCGCTGCTGATCGCAATCTTGTTGTTGTTCGTGGTCTGATCCAGATTTCTAATCTGGTCTTTCATCAAAGACCCGGAGTGGTTTGAATATGGCTGGCGAATCTCACGCAGTCGAAGCTGCGGGTAAAGCAGGCGAGCATGCAGGCGGTGGCTTCCCACCGTTTGACCCTAGCCTGTTTTCTTCGCAGATCTTTTGGTTCTGGCTTGCCTTTGGCGCGCTCTATATCGTGTTGGCTGCGGTGGTTATCCCCCGCTTTGCCAAGACTTTGGCTGATCGTAAAAACGCCATTGAAGGTGATCTGAAGACGGCTGCAGAACAAACTGCTGCTGCCCAAGCAGCGCGCCAAGAAGCTGAGAAGGCCCAAGCTGACGCCCGGGCGCAAGCCCGTAAGACGGTTGAAGCAGCCCGCCATGCACATGAAGCAGCCGCAGCGAAAGCTGAGGCTGCTGCCACCAAAAAAGCCAATACCAAGATTGCCAAGGCTGAAGAGAAAATTTCAGCTTCCCGCGATGCGGCATTGGTTAGCGTAAACGAAACTGTCGGCGAACTGGCGGGCGCGATTGTGGAACGTGTTTCCGGGATCAAGCCAACCGCGAAGGCGCTCGACACGGCAGTTAAATCCGTCACAGGGGCAGCATAATGGCACTTGGATTTGACGCGACCCTCGTCGCCGCCCTCGGCTTCACCACCTTCATTGGTGGCCTGATTTATCTCAAAGTGCCTGGCATGTTGACCAAGGCTTTGGATGATCAATCGGCCAAAATCTCAAAAGAATTGGACGAAGCCAAGCGCTTGCGCCA
>NZ_JBMLTR010000114.1:0-2533 GCF_049239865.1 Aquidulcibacter sp. | reverse complement strand
CTCCTGATCGGCAAAAAGCCCGACAACTGGCTGAGAAATCGGAAATGGATCCTGATCCGCAACCGACTGGCAAAGGACGCTGATCATTTCAACAGGCAGAATGGCTCTGGTCCATGGTGTATTTGTCTCCTCTGAGTACCATGGACTCGGCTCGGTTATGACATCCAACTTTTCAACAAGACTGAAGGGGTAAAGGCCACCTAAAGGTGTTTTAGCATCCAGCCGAATACAAACCTTTGGTGCAGCTAGCCCCGGATGGCAGCCAGCGAGAATACGTGGCTCGGCTAGTGCTCGTGAAGCGGCAAGCCGCTGACGTGCGAAGCTATTTTCTGGGGGGCTCCCAACTCCTGCATTCCCCATAAGTACAACTGTGCCATCACGCTTCACCATCGATAGATTGGCGGAGTCCGAGGCAACTTGACTCATTCTGGCCTGAAGCTCCTCGCCTTCATAGCTAGCCTGTTTGTAGGTTACAGAAATACTACCGAAATCAAACCAAGAGGAGCCGAAGGCATGGTATAAAAGGGGCGCGAACTGGCTGAAATGCGTAGGCCCCTCGATTGTGCCACCTTGAAAGCCCAAACCTTGGGCAGTCGCATCATCGTGTATTGAAGCGTGATTGGCGTAGCTCTGTCGCTTCAGCAAGTTGATTGGACGGCGCCAAGGCCCCACAAGGATAATTGATCCATCTTGCCCCCTTTCCTCGCGGATTGTTGCAGAAAAGGGATGTTGCAGCATTCCGTCACTCGGCGTCATGGCACTTCCTCAACTCGGGGCAGAAGATATCGGCCATTTAGTAGACTCGGGTCAGGATTGTAGGCTCGTAATACCAACGCAAACCGTGCTCCCGATGCAGGTAGCCAATTTGACCGCCTGCTTTCACCAGGGTCTCTGGCACCGATCCAAATCGTCAATGAACCATCTGCTTCAGTACGTAGTCCCGGTGTCCGGTCGCCGACGGCATAGCGACCGAGCGGATTTTGCGCGAAAAAGAGTCGACCATCCCCTAGAGCTTCATAAAGGCTTAGTGACCAAAAGGCCCTGGCTGGTGGTAAACCTCCTGGCGGGAACCGAAGTACAAAGGATGTGTCTGCCGGAAAAGTGGTTTGTCCATCCCGGGCAATAGCCCTGAGATAAACCGCTTCCTTCAGGGGTAGCGCTCCAAGCCCCCAAGTAGCGATTGATGCGCGATAGATGTAGTCGGCACCGAAGTCTCCAAGGCTTACTTCGGGATATATCCATCCGGATCTGGCACCACTCAATGCTAGACGCTTGGCGATGCGGTTTCGTGCATCCTGTAACCCTCTATCAATCGCGCTACGCCTGGAATGGGCCACTTCTGCAAGGCCCAGAGGGGTTAGCCCAGCCTGCTCCCAACGTTCCCGAAGCTGATGCTCGCCCGCAAGGGGCGGTGCTTCGGTAGCGAGCAATCCAACAATCGCTTGGAGCTCTTCGAAAGCGTCGGTAGTGGCCGGTACAGGACCAGGTGGCGGCGATTGAGCTCCCACGATCCGAAGGCCATCTTGGAGTTGGTGCGCAACGCCAATATCTTCCGGCCCAGAGACCAAGGTCCGAACCTGCGCCCATACCCAATGTGTTGGAGCAACAATCTCATCGCCGCTGGCACGTTCTTTCGGCGCGACAAGTCGCACACGGCCGGAGTCACCAAGCGTTTGCCTTGGGCCTAAGACAACAAAATTGTTAGTGTACATATCGAGGATGGCGATGGAGAGGTAACGCTCGGATGCCTTGGGATATGTGAGCTCCACCGGCCCCTTTCGCAAGTCCAGCCAAGCAGAAGAGTAAAGTGTGTCATTATTTGGCGTCGTGACTCGGCGAGACGAAGCGTCAGCCAGCCGACGGACATGCCTCCATTGATTGGCCGCACTCCCAATCGTACGCTGCCGCGCTCGTGCCATTTCGAGTACAGGCAGGCCATAGATGTATAGGTCACCGCAGGCCGCCTCAAAACTGGCTAGATCATTTGAAAATGTCGAAGTGCAGGCGCCCACACTCGCCAACCCCATAACTGATGCCCAGCTTAATAGCATGCGCCTATTTGGAGATTGTTGAGGCCCCGATCCCTCGGGGCATTTGGCCAGATACTCCGCGCCGCCTAGATCGCTGTTCATAAAGTACGACATGGCTAGGATTGCGTTGTCCTGCGCTTACGTTGAACGAAATCAATCGCGGGCGAACTTTGGCTCTGCCTCAATGCGCTTGCATTTAACTCAACCGCTCGCGCAACACCTTGAGAATGCATGGCGCGTGCTTGTGAAAACGCGGCAGCCCCAGCTCCAGCCGCTATTAGCTTGAAAAGCTTCTTATACCCGCTGAGGTCTTTCAGTCGCATATCGCGTGTTGCGATGGCCAAGTGGCCATATAACTCTGCAGCACCAATGCTAAGATCCCTTATTGATTGGGTCAGTCGAGCCGATCCAACAATGACATTCATTTGCGCAACATAACGATAGGTTGCGACCTGGAATGCACGGGCGGTAGATGCCGGGTTCCGGGCAATTTGCTCCAATTG
>NZ_JBMLTR010000113.1:0-4262 GCF_049239865.1 Aquidulcibacter sp. | reverse complement strand
AGACGTGTTTCCATTCCAGAGCCGCTAAACCTAGGCAAAGGCACATGCCAAAGACTTGCAAGCGGGCGTTACAGTCCCTTATGTGCGTGCTCAGCTAAAGGGATCAAGAAGGTGTTTGGAATCAAACGATCACTCAAACGCGAGGATGTGTTAAAAATTCTCGATACCATGCGCGCGTCGGACGGCTTAAGCCTTGTACATAAAGGACTTATTGAAGATGTCCGCGTCTCGGAAGGGGGCGACGTGCTGGCAACAATTTCAGTGCCAAAAGGTGAAGAAAGTGCAGCTAGCCAGTGGCAACAGGCCGCGACGGCCGCCATCAAGGGTCTACCCGGCGCTGGAAAGGTCACTGTGGTGATGACTGCCCATGTCAGTGCTGCACAAAACCCACCAACGACTGACGCGCCGCCAGCTGGCCAACAGCGCGTTCGCAAGGGTGCTAAACTCACCGATGCAGCCCTCGCTCAAGGCGTCGCCCAAGCGCCGCCCGTGAAAGCTGGCATTCCCGGCATTAAAGCCATATTGGCGGTCGCGTCAGCCAAGGGTGGGGTCGGCAAATCCACCGTGGCGGTCAATTTAGCGGCAGCCCTGTCCGCTTTGGGTCTGCGCGTTGGCTTGCTCGACGTCGACATCTATGGACCGTCCATTCCCACCATGATGGGAACCGTTTCGGCTGAGCCAGAGGTGGGCGAGGATAAGAAGCTTCTGCCGGTCATGGCTTACGGTTTAAAGACCATGTCAATCGGCTATCTGGTCGATGGTGACGCCCCCATGATCTGGCGCGGGCCTATCGTGACCAGCGCCATCAAACAATTATTGGAAGACGTGACGTGGGGTACGGCGGAGGAACCGTTGGACGTATTGGTGATGGATACGCCACCGGGCACGGGCGATGCCCAATTAGCTTTGGCACAACGCGTGCCCTTGAATGCGGCCGTCATCGTCTCAACGCCCCAAGAAGTCGCCTTGGCCGATGTACGACGCGGCGCGGGCATGTTTGCGAAGACCCATGTCCCGGTTTTGGGCGTCATTGAGAATATGGCGTGGCTAACCCAGCAAGACGGCAGCCGCCTCTATGTGTTCGGCGAAGGCGGTGCCAAGCGCACGGCGGAGGCTTTGGGCTTGCCGTTTCTGGGCGAGATCCCCTTAGAAGTGGGGATACGGGAAAGCGGCGATGGCGGGGTGCCCTATGTCGTCGCCGCCCCTGGCAGCGATACGGCCAATGCCTTCCTATCGATTGCCGCCCATATTTATGATGGCTTGCTGCATCAAGAGATTAAGCCACCACCTGTCATCAGCTTTGTAGCCTAGGGCTCGACGATTTCTTCTTTGAAGCAGGTGACGATCCAATCGCGGACGAGTTGCAAGCGCGGATTGGTCTTGGTGTCGCGATGAAACACCAGCCACGGCTGGCGCTCTGGCATAGCCCGATGCTGGACCTCCATCAGACCGGCTTTGCGGGCGGCAAAAGCTGGCAAGGGCGCAATGCCGACGCCCGCAACCGCCGCATTGAGAAGCGCGCGCACGCTGGACGAGGAAAAGCGGATGCTTGCCTCCAAGCCCTGCGCCTTCAGCCAAATGTTTTCAGCAATCTCGCCATATTGACGGTCCAGCCAAACGAGATGCTCATCCGACAAGACCAAGCGGTCTAAGTCCTTTCCTTTCAGATAGTCGGGCGACGCAAACAGACCCAACCGGATCACGGGCAAGCGGCGCGCGATGAGTGTTTCTTCCGCCGGTCGTACCATCCGGATCGCCACATCCGTGCGCCCTGCATTCAGATTGGCAATGTCGTTTGAGACCTCCAAATCAATGCTGATCGACGGGTCTTGCGCGCGAAGACGGTCCAATCGCGGGGCCAAGACATCCGCAATAACGGACTCGGTCGCTGAAATGCGGACTGACGGCAGGTTGGGTCCCTCCTGCAAAGCGCGCGCACGACGGGCAATTTGGCTCAACTGGCGGGCCCCCGGTTCGGCCACTTGCAAGATCGCGTGCCCGGCCTCTGTCAAACGTGCGCCGCGCGGACCACGCTGCAGCAGTTTCAAGGCCAGCTGCGTCTCCAGCCCGTCGATCCGGCGGCTGATCGTTGGGATCGACATGCTCAATTCGTCAGCGGCTTCCGACAGAGAGCCGCGCCGCGCCACCGCTACAAAACAACGGATCGCCTCCCAATCAATCGCTTGCTCATTTATCATTTTTGAAAATCCATTTTCCATTTTTAGGCCTAGCTAGACCGATCGGTCAAGCCCTATTTGGGGTCAACGGGCGGTCTGTTCCCCCGGGAAGAGGAAACTGAAGATGAAACTATTTCTCTCATTACTCGCACTGGGTGCGTTGATCGGACTGGGGGCTTGGTTCGGGCTGGCCCCACAACGCGCCACCGCCAAAGCCGCCCAAACCAAAGTTGCGGTCTATGTGTCCATCGCGCGCCCGGCAGGGGTGAGTGATGAAGCCCTAAATGCTGAATTCACCCGAGCCATCCCCATTTATGCAAAAGTCCCAGGCCTTGAGCGTAAGTATTTCACCTATAGCCAAACCGGTTTTGGCGGTCTTTATCTGTTCGATAGTGAGGCCTTGGCCAAAGCCCATTTCAATGCTGCTTGGCTGCAACGGGTTGAAAAGACCTATGGCGTCAAGGCGAACCCCGTCTATTTCTCCGTCCCCGAAGTCACCGCTGGTGCAGCGCAAGTCGCACCATCAGCCGCCAATGTCGCGACGATTGTTGAGATCAAGACCCCTTGGTATGGCACAGACGGGCTGGTGAAGAAGGGGCTGAGAGACGCTATCCCAACTTATGCCGCCACACCGCACTTGATCTACAAATACTTCACCCAAGGTGCCGACCGCAGCTTTGGCGGCATTTATCTCTGGGAAGATCAAGCCAGTGCCGAGGCCCATTTCGGCCCTGAGTGGCACGCCCGTGTGACCAAAAAATATGGCCATGATGGGGTCGTCACCTTCCTCAAAGCGCCTGTCAGCATGATCCAGCCCGCCAAATCGGAGAAGCCATAACATGAAGGTGATACGCGAACTTGGAACCAAGCTCGATACCTGGGGTGGCCGTCGCAAGATGGCCACTTTTCGCGCTGGTTGGGCGGCCCATACCTCGCCCGAGATTGGCTTTTACTCCACGCCGCTGACCCAGTATCGATACCGGGTGCGGGGTAGCGGTCCTACCTTGGTCTTCTCCGCTGACCCGCCGATGACCTTGGAAAACTACGATGCGCTGTTGGACGCCTTTAGCCCGCATTTCCGCGTCATCATCTTCGAACTGCCCGCCATGGGGTTCAGCGCGGTTGATCCGAGCTATCGGTTTGACTTTTACCAGACCAATGACGACGTTGCCCGCTTTTTGAAAGATATCGCAGGCGACGGCGCTATCCTCGCCTTTTCCTGTGTAGCCAGCCTATGTGCGATTGATCTGGCTTGCCGCTGGCCTGAACTGGTTTCGCGCCTCGCGCTCTTGCAAGCGGGCGATGTCGCGGCCTTTGCCGCGTGGAAGGCTGGTCGTGACCCAAAGGGCATTTTGGCCCGCCCTTTCCTCGGCCAATGGGTGATGAAGCAGCTGGCACCCAAGCGCATGCCAGACTGGTATCGCCTGTCCGTTGGTCGCAAAGAGATGCTGGACGCGCTTGTCGCTTGTGCCTGCCGGTCGTTTGAGCATGGGGCCATGTGGTCGCTTGCCAGCGCCTATCAGCTCTATATGGACCCCTCGATCCGCCTCGACAAACCTAAGCAGCCCTTATTGGCTTTTTGGGGTGAGGCCGACAAAAGCCACCCCAAAGGCAATGCCGACAGTCCAAAGCGCTTGGCCGATCAGGTCGATTATATCAGCTATCCAGACCTCGGACACACTCCAGAGCTGGAAGACCCTGCCCGGGTTTGTCGCGATCTCTTGGCGTGGCTGAAACAGGATTAGCTGTTGGATTGGACGTCGCCCTTCCCATCCCGTCAAAGAGGGCCTATATTGGAGAGGTCCGGTTCGCCGGACTATGGTGATAAACGTGCGTGAAATAAGCAGGCCGGACCGGGGTGCGATTCCCCGCGGCTCCACCAAGCTCTCTGCGTGTATCGACGCGAGTGTGGGGCCGATCAGGATCGACGGATGTGTAAAGACGTTACTTTTACCCGCGTGGGCTTCGTCAACCGCCCATTTTCACAAATGCAAACGATAACTTTGCACAGGAAGTCCGTTTGGCTGCGTAATGCGGTCTGATTGACATCCGACTAAGTCCCAAGGCTTCGGCCGAAGGCGGGGC
>NZ_JBMLTR010000112.1:0-1236 GCF_049239865.1 Aquidulcibacter sp. | reverse complement strand
ACCCGTTTAATTCACACTACGGATTTCAAACGGGCTGTCGAGCGAAAAGGCGGGGACTTGGGCTTCAAAGGTTTCGCCGTCGTCGGTCTGCATCAGATAGCTGCCCATCATCAAGCCAGAGGGCGTCGAAAGGGGGCAGCCTGAGGTGTAGGTGAAGCTATCGCCTTCGCGCAGGATCGGCTGTTCGCCGACAACGCCCGGACCTTGCACGACTTGGGTGACGCCATGGTGGTCGACAATCTTCCACGTACGCGCCGTCAGTTGCACGGTTTGCTCTGACAGATTGGCGATCTCGACCGTATAGGCCCACATGAAATCATTCTCCTCAGGATCGGATTGATCGTCGAGGAAAACCGGCGTCACCTGAATGCGGACACCGCGAGTCGTGGCGGAATATTGGGTCATGGCCTGCCTATACTGCCCATCGCAGTCCTCTGCATCCCTTGCTTACAGATCAAAGACAACGCCTTGTGCTAAGGGTAAGGTGGTGGAGTAATTGATCGTTTGGGTCTGGCGGATCATATAGGCTTTCCAAGCATCAGAGCCCGCTTCACGGCCCCCGCCGGTTTCTTTTTCTCCGCCAAAAGCGCCGCCAATTTCGGCACCCGAGGTCCCGATATTGACGTTGGCAATCCCGCAATCCGAGCCTGCATGCGACAAGAAGGTTTCCGCCTCCCGCAAGTCGATCGTGAAGATGGACGAGGAAAGGCCTTGGGGCACGTCATTCTGGATGGTGATGGCCTCTGCCAAGCTCTCAGCTTCCACCACATAGAGAATGGGGGCGAAGGTTTCTGTTTTCATGATGGCGGTCTGGGTCGGCATGTCGACGAGTGCGGGCTGGACGTAATTGCCGTGCAAGGCCTGACCACCCACCAGCACGCGCCCGCCTTCGGCTTCGGCTGTCTCTAGGGCCTGCAGCATGGCGGCGACGGCGGCAGCATCAATCAGAGGGCCGATCAGGGTTTCGGCCTTACGCGGATCACCAATCGACAGGCTCGCATAGGCCCGCACCAAACGCGCGATAAGGTCGGCTTTCACATCGGGATGCACGATCAAGCGGCGCAAGGTGGTGCAGCGTTGACCTGCGGTACCGACCGCAGAAAACACAATGGCGCGCACGGCTAGGTCTAAATCAGCACTGGGCCGCACAATCATTGCGCCATTACCGCCGAGCTCCAGCAAGCTGCGCTTGAGATGGGTCGCACAAGCCTTGGCCACTTCCCGCCCCATGCGGGT
>NZ_JBMLTR010000111.1:0-4106 GCF_049239865.1 Aquidulcibacter sp. | reverse complement strand
CCGCCCTAATGCAGCTTAAATTTCGGCCGGATGATGTGGTTGACGTGGCCGATCACGATAAGGGTCACGCCGCGCCACCAGCCGTGGATGGCGATGAGGTGCATCCGGTAGAGGGACTGATAGACCATGCGCGCGATCCAGCCTTCCACGCGCATACGCCCGCCAACCAGATTGCCCATCAGGCTGCCAACGGTGGAGAAGCGGCTGAGGGATACGAGCGAACCATGGTCGTGATAAACAAAGTCCTGTTGCGGCTGGCCAGCTTGGGCGCGCACCAAATTTTGGAAGACTTGGCTCGCCATCTGGTGGGCGGATTGGGCGCGCGGCGGGATCGGGCGGTCGCGTCCGGGCAAGAGGCAGGAGGCGCAGTCACCCATTGCATAAATGCGGTCGTCAATGGTGGTCTGAAGGGTCGGGCGCACGACGATTTGGTTGCCGCGCGTCAGTTCCAGATCACCCATGGTGCGGATTTCTTCCGCCCCCTTCACCCCGGCGGCCCAGACAATCAGATTAGCCTCAATGACGCCGCTCGTGCTGGTGTGGACTTCATTTTTCGCAAGCCGCACCACTTGGGTATTGTCGAGCACTTTGACGCCCAATTTTTCGAGTTCGTGCTTGGCACTCTCAGCCAGCTTTTCATCCAGCGCTGGCAAAATGCGTGGGCCGGCCTCAATCAACGACACTTCGAGCTTGGATTCATCAAACACTTCGAGGCCATAGTGCCTCAGCGCCTTGGCGGCATTATATAGCTCAGCGGCCAACTCTACCCCGGTTGCACCGCCACCAACGATGCTGATGCGCACCGCGGCCTCGGTATCGCCCGTCTGATGGGCGTGGTTGGTGCGCAGGCAGGCATTTAGAAGCTTTTGCCGAAAGCGGTCCGCTTGGGGACGATCTTCCAGAAACATCGCATGTTCACGCACGCCCGGCACGCCAAAATCGTTTGAGATGCCGCCCATGGCCAGCACGAGATAATCATAGCGAATAGTATGCCTGCCAATAATCTCCTCGCCGCGTTCGTCCAACAAAGGCGCGGTGGTGATGGTGCGGGCCACGCGATCGACGCTTTCAAGACTGCCGTTGAAGAAGCGATAGCCCCAGCGCACCGCATGGCCGCCATAGCCCACTTCATCCAGATTAGCATCGAGAGACCCTGCCGCGACCTCGTGCAGCAAGGGCTTCCAGACATGGGTCAAATTCCGGTCGATCAGAATGATGTCATGGGCTTTCCGGCCATAGCGCGAACCGAGCAAACGAACGAGCTCTAGGCCACCGGCACCGCCGCCAACGACCACAATTTGTGTCTTTCTCTGACCCACCCGATTCCCCTGCGACCGCGACATTGCGCCCTTCGGCCTTATCAGTGAAAGGACGGCGGACTCAAGCCGGAACTTAAAGATCATCCGGTGTGCGGGTTTGAGAGCAATTAAATCGAGCAGGACTTCAGCCTGCTGAATAATGTCTGCGGCAGGACCGGATTTTGTTTGTCAAAGTCAAAACCTGTGTTTAGCCTCATCCTATCCGCGATTGAGTATTATGGGATCGGTTGTGATGATTATTTTTAGGAAATGGCTGGTTGCCTGTTTGGCGCTGGCAGGGCTTGCCATCACGCCACAAAGTGTTCAAGCCCAAGAGCCAATTATCGACATGCATCTGCATGCCTCCACTGCCAATGAACAGGGCCCAGCCCCTCTGGCGATGTGCACCCCGATGGACCCGATGCCTGCTTGGGATCAGACCACGGATTATGAGACCTTCATCACGGCTTGGTTCAAAAACCCAAAATGCGCAAATCCGATCTGGTCGCCGACGACCGATGATGAGATCCGCACCAAAACGTTGGAAATCATGAACCGCCGCAACATTTTTGGCGTCGTCAGCGATAAATATGCGCGCTTGAAAGTGTGGAAAGCGGCCGCCCCAGACCGGATTATGAATGGCCTGCTACCCGAGCTTCCGCCAAAGGGTAATTTGACCAAGGAGTTTGCCGAAGCGAAGGCCGCCGGCATCATCACCATGATTGGCGAGCTTGGCACCCAATATATCGGCATTGCGCCCAATGACCCCCGGATGGAGCCGATTTGGGCGGCGGCCGAGGCCAATGATCTGCCAGTTGCGCTACATGTCGGCCCCGGCCCCCCAGGAGTCGCCTATGCGCCGGGCTCAGGCTATCGCGCGCGGTTGAGCAGCCCGTTGTTGTTGGAAGATGTGTTGGTGAAGCATCCCAAGCTGCGCATCAATGTGATGCACGCGGGCTTTCCCATGCTGGATGATACTTTGGCCCTGATGTATGCGCATCCACAGGTCTATTTAGACACTGGCGTGATTGTCTATACCCAGCCAAAGCCTGCCTTTTATCGCTATCTGCAAGCCTTGGTGGACGCCGGATTTGGCGAGCGCATTATGTTCGGCTCGGACCAAATGATCTGGCCAGAGACGATTGAAGTGGCCATCAAAGTGATTGAGGACGCGCCCTTCCTCTCTGCCCAGCAAAAGCGCGACATCCTCTATAATAATGCAGCCCGCTTCCTGCGTCTGGATGAAGCGACCCGCGCCAAACATCGTGCGATGGGGACGAAATAGACTAGCTACCCGCGAAGAAGGCCTTATCAAACCCTTCGACCAAGGGCAGGGCCTCTTTGACTTTGTCTATGCCAAGGGTGGTAAGCCTAAGGCCTTTGCGGCGACGGTCTTCATCGGCGAGCTTTCGGGTGACCAGGCCGTCGCGATCCAAGCGGCTGATGATTTGCGACACCAGCATGCGGTCTAAACGTAAGAAGTCGGCCAATTGCTGCTGCGATAAATTGCTGCCGTCCTGGGTCTTCCACCCGATGGTGGCCAGCAGGGCAAATTGCGGCTGGGTCAAGGAAAGCGGGCGCAGGATATGGTTGAGGCCGCGCTGCCAAGCCATAAAGTTTACCCAATATTGGAAGCCCGGACTCGCTTGTGGTTCGGTGAAGTTTGAAAGTTTCGACCAGTCCAAACAGCAATCTCCTTCCAACAACTCACTTTGTCATCGCCTCGGCTTCACGTTTCAAGCCTTGCAAGGTCAAGGGCAAACCGCGATTGAGCGACGGCCCAATTAGCCTAGCAAATACAAAGCTTGTTGCCCCTTTGAAGTAAACCCCATGGGTGACGCGTGTTCCCAGAGTGGTCGCTTCGATGCGATGATCAAAACCCATCTTGCAGCCTGGTAATTGAGATTCAACGCTGAATTGGAAGGGGCGGGTCACCGAAACGACTTGAATCTTGGCTCTTGGCCCCGATCGAGGTTGCAGCCAGCCTTGCGCATTTTCACGCAGGCCATCGGGCAGAGACACTGCCACCACTTCTTCATCCCATTGAGGCCAGCTTTCGATGTTTTCATAGAGGGAAAACACGGTTTCGGGGTCTGCTTGGACAATGACGTCATGTGCGATCATAGCGCGCGCTCCAGCTCTATTAATAAACACATTTACAAATAAGACTTCGAGCTTCCGCTGTCAAGTTAGGCGGTCTGCCGCAGGGGTTGGATTTGACCTCAGGGCGTGATTCCGCCACAAGGCTTGGCAACAACCTCCCACTCCAAGTGAAGAATGAGACGTGAATGGCGAACCGTGCACTTTTGGCGACTGAAGCCAAGGCTTGGCCCTTTGAACAAGCCCGTTTGCTGCTGGATCGGGTCAAGAAAATAGGCAAACAAGGCCCGGTTATCTTTGAAACAGGCTATGGCCCCTCGGGCTTGCCGCATATCGGCACCTTTGGCGAAGTCGTGCGCACGACCATGGTGCGCCAAGCCTTTATCGCGCTGACCGATGGTACAGTTGAGACTCAACTCATCTGTGTCAGCGATGATATGGATGGCATGCGCAAAGTGCCCGACAATGTGCCCAATCCAGAGGCGCTGGTGCCCTATCTCCAAAAGCCTTTGACCGATGTGCCCGATCCATTCGGCACGCACGCAGGCTTTGCCCAGCACAATAATGCTCGCCTACGCGGCTTTCTCGACAGCTTCGGCTTTGACTATCAGTTCAAGTCCGCCACCGAGCTTTATCGCTCTGGCGCGTTTGATGCGACGCTTCTGCGCGCGCTCGAAAAGTTTGACGAGATTATGGGCGTGATGCTGC
>NZ_JBMLTR010000110.1:0-3349 GCF_049239865.1 Aquidulcibacter sp. | reverse complement strand
GGTTTTCAAGATGTGCCTGCACATGAGAAGGCCTCTCGCGTGCGCGGCGTGTTTGACGCCGTCGCCAGCCGCTATGACTTGATGAATGATCTGATGAGTGCCGGGATGCACCGGGCTTGGAAGGATGCCGTGGCGGCGCGATTGAACCCTCGTCCGGGTGAACGCATCTTGGACCTCGCGGGCGGCACGGGCGATTTGGCGCGGCGCTTTAAGGCTTTGGCCGATGCGGCGCGGACGCGCTCTGGCGGTCCGCCGTCTGAGATCATCGTCGTCGACATCAATGCTGAGATGATTGCGGCAGGGCGCGAGCGTGGCTTGGACGGGCTTGGCTGGGCGGTAGGCGATGCAGAAGCCTTGCCATTCCCCGACAATTCCGCCGATGGCTATGTCATTTCCTACGGCATTCGCAATGTGACCGACATCCCCAAGGCGCTGCGCGAAGCCTACCGCGTGCTGAAGCCAGGTGGTCGTTTCTATTGTTTGGAATTCTCTAAGCCCACCACCGGCGCGCTTGAAGCCTTCTATGATGCTTGGTCTTTCAAGGCGATCCCGCCGATTGGCAAAGCCGTGACGGGGGATGCGGAGCCCTATCAATATCTGGTCGAGAGCATTCGCCGTTTCCCCGACCAAGAGACCTTTGCCGCGATGATCCGCGAGGCTGGCTTTAAGCGCGTTGAATACACCAATTTCTCCGGCGGCATCACTGCTTTGCACGGGGGCTGGAAGGTGTGATTGATGCGCTCATGCGGTTGATGCGGGCCGCTTGGACTTTGGGGCGCTATGACGCGATCCTGCCGCGAGAATATTATGACTTGCTGCCCCTGCCTGCCCGCACGGTGGGGCGTGTGCTGCGTTTGGGCTCCCGCCACATCAGCGGCGATCCCGGAACACGCATGGCACGCGCTTTGGAAAAGCTGGGCCCTGCTTGGATCAAATTTGGCCAGCTTTTGGCCACCCGACCCGATATTGTTGGTGACAAAGCCGCTGAAGGTCTGTCGCGCCTTAAGGACCGGCTGGAGCCTTTTTCGCAGACCATCGCCCTGCATAGCCTCGATACCGCCTTTGGCGAGAAGCGCGCAGCCTTGTTCCCAGACTTGGGTCCTGTAATTGCCGCAGCCTCGGTCGCCCAAGTTCATCAGATGACTTTGGCTGACGGTCGCAAAGTCGCGGTCAAGCTGCTCCGGCCCGGCATTGAGAAGGAAATCGCGGCTGAGGGCAAAGCCATGGCGCTTGCCGCCAAGCTTGTGCAAGTCCTCGTGCCCAAATCCCGCCGCCTTGAGCCGGTCGCCTTTGTGGCCACCATTCGCACCGCGCTCGAAAAGGAGCTCGACCTGCGCCGTGAGGCAGGGGCTGGCGATGCCTTTGGCGAGATCGTTGCCGCAGACGGCTATTTGAAAGTACCCAGTATCGACTGGGAGCGCACAGCACGACGTGTGCTGACCACTTCGTGGGTTGAGGGCACGCCTTTGACCAAGCCCGGTGCTTTGGACGGCGCGGACCGGGCGAAGCTTGCCAATGCGGTCACCTGTGGCTTTCTGGCGGCTGCCTTGGACCATGGCGTGTTCCATGCCGACATGCATGAGGGCAACCTCATTTTGGGTACGGACGGGGCGCTCTGGGCGGTCGATTTTGGCATTATGGGCCGGATCGGCATGGCCGAACGCCGTTATCTGGCTGAAATCCTTTTTGCTTTCCTCCGTCGCGATTATCGCCGTGCTGCCGCTGTTCATATTGAAGCAGGCTATGTGTCTGCCGATCATGATGAAGGCGAATTCGCCCATGCCCTGCGCTCGGTCGGAGAGCCGATTTGGGGCCGGCCAGCGCGCGAAGTCTCCATGGGCCGTGTGCTGACGCAATTGTTCGACGTGACCGAGCAATTTGGCATGCATATGCGGCCTGAACTGGTGCTGTTGCAGAAGACCATGGTGCAAGTTGAGGGCGTTGCTCGCAACATCGACCCCGATCACGACATTTGGGAAGCCTCCCGTCCGGTGGTGGAGCGCTTCATGCAGACCGAATTGGGCCCAGAAGGCGTCACCCGCCAAATGTTCACTGACGTCTCCAATGCCCTCGCCACCGCGCGCAAGCTGCCTCAATTGGTCGCCCGCATTGAAAAGCTGGTGGAACGGGCAGAGCAAGGCAAGCGGTAGGTGGTAAGGCCGTAAATCAGGCCCTGTTTCAGGCTTGATTGATCCGCGCGCGCGGTTTAGCATTTTGTTATGACAAATTCCGTGCCGTCCAACGCCCCCGCTACCGATGCCTTCTGGATGCCTTTTACGGCCAACCGCCGCTTTAAGGCGGGGCCGCGCCTTTTGGTGTCTGCCTCTGGCATGTTTTATCGAAGTCATGATGACCGCGAGATCCTCGATGGCACAGCGGGTCTGTGGACGGTCAATGCTGGCCATGGTCGGCAAGAAATTGTCGATGCGGTGGCCCGCCAGATGGCGACCTTGGATTATGCGCCGACCTTCCAAATGGGCCATCCGATTGCGTTTGAGTTTGCCGAACGTTTGGCCAGTATTGCACCCGATGGGTTTGACCGCGTCTTTTTCACCAATTCCGGCTCTGAAAGTGTTGAGACGGCGCTGAAGATTGCCTTGGGCTATCATTATGCGCGGGGTGACCACCGCCGGACTCGCTTGATCGGGCGCGAGCGCGGATATCATGGGACGAATTTCGGCGGCATTTCGGTGGGCGGCATCGTCACCAATCGCCGCGTCTTTGGCCCGGGCCTGCCAGGGGTGGACCATTTGCCCCATACACATGGCTTGCCCGAGAATGTCTTTGCCCAAGGCCAGCCGCCCCAAGGCGCGCATCTGGCCAAGGAATTGGACCGGATCGCGGCATTGCACGGCCCGGAGACGATTGCTGCCGTGATTGTAGAGCCTGTTGCAGGCTCCACCGGCGTGTTGATCCCGCCTGTGGGTTATCTCGAAGAATTGCGCGCCGCCTGTGACCGGGTTGGCTGCCTTCTGATCTTTGATGAAGTCATTACGGGCTATGGGCGCTTGGGAAAGGCGTTTGCCACCCAGGCCTTGGGTGTGCGTCCTGACCTGATCTGTACCGCCAAGGGTATCAATAATGGCGCATTGCCGATGGGGGCGGTATTTGCTCGCCGCGAAGTGCACGATGCCTATATGACGGGGCCTGAGAATTTGATCGAGCTCTTCCATGGCTACACCTGTTCGGGCCATCCAGCCGCCTGTGCGGCGGGGCTTGCCACGATGGACATTATGGAGCGCGAAGGCCTGATGACGCGCGCGGCAGATATCGCGCCCTATTGGCAAAAGCGTTTGCATGAACTCAAAGGCGCACCCCATGTCATTGATATCCGTAATCTGGGCTTGAT
>NZ_JBMLTR010000109.1:0-1044 GCF_049239865.1 Aquidulcibacter sp. | reverse complement strand
TGTTTAGTCTCGGAGTTTGATGGTACGTTATCCATGCAGGAATGGAAGGATGCACTATGGGCCAAGTTCTTCACGGGAGCGCCAGCACGACAGCGGCAATCCGTCGAGCAATACAAGATAGTCAAGAGAGCCTGAGGGCACTTGCGAAGCGTCATGGGATCAACCCCAAGACGGTCGCTAAGTGGAGGAGCCGTAAGAGCACTGCCGACATCCGCCCTGGCCCCAAGGACGCGCATTCGACGGTGCTGCGCATCGAGGAGGAGGCGATGATCGTCGCTTTCCGCAAGCATACCCTGCTGCCACTCGACGACTGTCTCTATGCCCTGCAGGCGACGATCCCGCACCTGACGCGCTCATCGCTGCATCGCTGTTTTCAGCGACACGATATCTCCCGGCTGCCCGAAGTCGAAGGTGATAAACCCAAGCGCGGCAAGTTCAGCGCATACCCCATTGGCTACTTTCACATCGACATAGCAGAGGTCCGCACCGAGCAAGGCAAGCTCTACATGTTCGTGGCGATCGACCGGACCAGCAAGTTCGCCTTCGTCGAGCTGCACGAGAACTCCAGAACCGCGACATCGCGCGACTTTCTGCTCCGGCTGATCAAAGCCGTGCCCTACAAGATACACACCGTGCTGACTGACAATGGGATCCAGTTCACCACGCCGGGTGGCGGTGGATCGGCGGTGCCGCTAATCAAAGAGGCCATGGCCAATGGCGAGCGCTTCCGAGCCCATGCCTTCGAATACGCCTGCGCCAGAAACGACATCGATCACCGGACGACTAAACCCAGGCATCCCTGGACCAATGGCCAGGTCGAGCGAATGAACCGGACGATCAAGGAAGCAACCGTCAAGCGCTTCTACTACGAGACCCACGACCAGCTGCGCGAACACCTGATCAACTTTGTCACGGCCTACAACTTCGCCAAGCGGCTCAAGACCCTCAAAGGCCTCACACCCTACGAATACATCTGCAAATGCTGGACAAAAGAGCCGCAGCGATTTACATCAAACCCGCACCATCAAACTCCGGGACCATACA
>NZ_JBMLTR010000108.1:0-1879 GCF_049239865.1 Aquidulcibacter sp. | reverse complement strand
GAAGATACCGAAGAGCATATCGACTTCCTCGAAACCCAATTACAATTGATCGACCAATTGGGCATTCAAAACTATCTGCAAACGGCTATGGGCCCGATCGAAAGCTGATCGATTTGGACGCGGTCGACACCTCTATCCGACGGGTCGGCCGTGTCCTCATTCGCAATCGCGCCGGCGAGGTGTTCCTCTTGCGCGGCAAAGACCCGGGCGAACCAGATCGCCCCGCCTTCTGGTTTACGCCTGGCGGCAAGATTGACCCGGGCGAGACGGCGCAAGAGGCTGCTGCCCGCGAACTCCAAGAAGAAGTTGGTATTTCGGTTGACCCAGCAGCGCTCGGCGATGTCATCGGCACCGAGGATGTGACCTATCGTTTCAACGGGGTCAGCTATCGCCAAACGGGCGTCTTCTTTGCCCTAAGTCATGAGAACCCGCAGCTGCACACCGACGGACTCAATGCCCTTGAAGCCCAGACCATCGACACCGGGCGATGGTGGTCCTTGGCTGAAATCCTAGCCACGGAAGAGACGATTTATCCCGAACATTTGGGCCAGATGCTAAAGGACCTACAGCCCTAAACCACACGGTTTTCCAACGGCTGGCCCTGATAGACGCGGATCAGATTGCCGATAGCCGCGCGCACGGCTTCCTGCACGCTTTCACGCGTGCGCCCAGCGACATGGGGCGTCAGGACGACATTGGTTAGATCGGCCCAGAGCCTTGGGTCGGTCGGCTCATGCTCGAACACATCCAAACTTGCGCCCAGAATTTTTTTCTCGCGCAAGGCCGTCAGAAGCGCTGCCTCATCCACCACACCACCGCGCGCGACATTGATCAGCACGCCTTCAGTTCCCAAGGCATCGAGCACCTCAGCTGAAATGACTTTACGGGTCGCATCCGTGAGCGGGCAGGCCAGCGCCAATATGTCGGACTTTTGGGCTAGTTCCAAAACCGTATCGATACGGGGCCATGCCAGTTCTGGCTTGGGATTTGGGCCTGCCCAGATAATCTTGAGGCCAAAGGCTTCGGCGCGCACGGCAATGGCTTGGCCAATCGCGCCCATGCCAAGGATGCCCAAGGTGCGCCCGCGCAAGCGGTAGCGCGGCGCATGGGTCAGCGCGTCCGCCCATTCGCCACGACGGACGAGGCCGTCCAACTCAATGATATTGCGCTCGCCCGCAATCAACAGGCCCAAGGCGAGGTCGGCCACATCGTCGGTATTGATGCCGGGCGAATTGCACACTGAAATGCCAGCAGCTTTGGCTGCAACCAGATCAACCCCATCCACGCCAACACCTGCGGCGATCACAGCCTCCAGCTTGGGGAATAAGGGGAAGAGCGCGGCCTCGGTTTTCTTGCCACCGATACAGGCAAAGGCGCGCACCTCGGCGCCGGGGCCGGCTGCAAAGGCCGCAACGTCTTCGATCTCCCACAGGCGCGCGCACGGCGCGATGTTTTCAAGGAGCGGCTGGGCGAGGACGAGTTCGGGGTGAATAATCAGGATCATGGAGAGCCTTGTGAAAGGCTTGAGCCTCAGATGCAAGGGGGGTGTATGGCGATTGACGGAGCGCGCGCCACGCGCTGTGCCTATCACCGTGTTAAGTTGCGCATCTTGCGGTTCACGCCCGCCCTTCCCCAGCTCCGCCTTTATCGACGTGTCCCAGCTGATGCCGCTGCCGCTTCCCCGTTTACAGGGTATCGGCGCATGCGCCGATGTCTGGCGAAGCCGGTGAAGGGGAACGCGCAGCAAAAGTTGCGCTTGTCATCGCGTTGACAGGCGCAGCTCGTGCTGCGCGGTCCTTTTGGTGGGGTTTCTATCTCGCTGACAACGATCCAGATGGAAACACCCCTTCAGTCCGCTTCGCGGCCAGCTTCCCCGTAA
>NZ_JBMLTR010000107.1:0-47198 GCF_049239865.1 Aquidulcibacter sp. | reverse complement strand
CGGTCCGCCGCATGCCGGTGGAAGATGCCTTTAGCTTGAGCGACTATCGCCTCATCCACGCTGTCCACAAGATGGATCCGGACCTGCAGGCCGCTCATGCTGCGGCTCCTTGGCTCTTCATTTGGGATGATCATGAAGTGGCCAATGATTATCAGGCAGACTTCGGCAAAGTCCTTCCTGGTCAAGATCCCGCCAAGGACTTTCCGATCCGCAAATATAATGCTTACAAAGCCTTCTTTGAGAGCCAG
Source organism: Aquidulcibacter sp. (assembly GCF_049239865.1). Classification (NCBI taxonomy): domain Bacteria; kingdom Pseudomonadati; phylum Pseudomonadota; class Alphaproteobacteria; order Caulobacterales; family Caulobacteraceae; genus Aquidulcibacter; species Aquidulcibacter sp. Next base: position 46,950 of record NZ_JBMLTR010000107.1, on the reverse strand, counting down.
CCCTTGCGTGCTCGCTCGCGCTTTGATGCCGTCAACCGTATGCGGATTTATGGCCAGAGCGGCTGGGGCGATCTACTCGACTTTACTTTACTGGATACCCGGCAATATCGCTCCAAGGGGGCCTGCTTGTCGCCGGGGCGGCAAGAGGCGGAGACCGTCATCCGCACAACCTGCGCAGACTTGCAAGACCCTTCGCGCACCATTTTGGGCGCTAGGCAAGAGCGCTTCGTGTCCGAGAATTTCATGCGCGCGCCGTTTAAGTGGTCGGTTCTGGTCCAGCCGACGATCTTCTCAACTTTGTTTCAGAAGAATAGCCAAGGCGACCCAACCGCCTTTACCGATGGCTGGAGTGGCTTTGAACCTGCGCGCCAAAAGATCATTGATCAGATGGCCCGTCGCCGCCGCGATGTTTCGTCTGTTGTCATTGGCGGGGATATGCACGGCTTCTGGGCCAGCGATGTCAAACAAGACTATGCCAAACCTGAGAGTGATACCGTGGCGGTGGAGTTCGTCGGCGGCTCAATCTCAACCATGTCGTTCAATTATGACCGCTGGAACCGATTGTTCCCAGACAATCCGCATCTCAAGTGGCAGGATGACCGGGTCCGCGGCTATGGCCTTGTCGACGTAACCCCGCAGACGATGGACGTGCGCTTGATGAGCACACCAACAACCTGGCGCCGCGATCAAGTCTTTAAGCCTCTGAAGCGCTATGTGGTTGAGCGCGGTAAAGCTGCGCTGAACGAAGCCTAAGATCCGCAGATGCCCATCTTGCAGCCAGCGCCAGACAGGGCCATGTGACCAGCCCCGGATCAAGTAACCGCGAGGAGCCCTATTTTGACGCAACTGATCATTCCCGCCGAATGGGCCCCTCATAAGGCGATTTGGACGTGCTGGCCGACGGCAGCGGACTTGTGGCAGGAAGACTTGGCCCCCGCGCGCGCCGAAGTGGCCGCTATGATCCGCGCCCTCGTCGCGCCAACGCCTGCCGGCAAGGTTGGCGACCTTGTTCATGTTCTCGCCCATGGTGACGAGGCGGTCGCCAGCGCTCGCGCAAGCCTGCCAGCACAGGTTCAAATTCATCCCTGTGGGTTTGGCGATATTTGGCTGCGCGATACCGGCCCTATCTTTGCTAAGCATGACGGGAAGGCAATAGCTTTGCGGTTTGGCTTTAATGGCTGGGGCGGCAAATACGACTTGCCGTTTGATGACAGTGTCGGCGACAAGGTTGCGGAAGCTGCCTGTGCAACCGTGCAACGGGCGGAGTTCATTCTTGAAGGGGGTGCTGTTGACCATGACGGCGAGGGTACCGTCCTGACCACTCGGCAATGCTTGCTCAACCCAAATCGTAATGCGGGTTGGACCGAAGCGGTCGCTGAAGCGCATTTACAAGCAGCCTTGGGGGCAAAGAAGGTCCTGTGGCTGGGTGATGGTTTGGCCAATGATCACACCGATGGCCATGTAGACAATATTGCGCGCTTTGTTGGCCCTGGCCGCGTCATGTGCATGGCCCCTTTTGGCGCGGATGACCCGAACCGGGATGTCCTCGATCAGATTGCTGCAGACTTGCGCGCCATGACCGATGCTGCGGGGCGGGCACTGGAAGTCATCCAAATTCCATCCCCCGGCTTGGTGGAGGATGAAGACGGCGAGGCGATTCCTGCTTCGCATATGAACTTCATTATTGGCAACGCCAGCGTGGTGATGCCGCATTATGGTGCGCCTTCAACCGATGCCGCCCTACGCGGATTAGCGGCGGCCTTTCCAAATCACCGCGTTGTCGGCATTCAAAGCACGGCCATTTTAACTGGTGGCGGCAGTTTCCATTGTATCACCCAGCAGGAGCCAGCCTGATATGTCGCGCCTTGTGAACCTAGCTGCTCTTCAGACCCACTATGGCTCTGATCTTCAAGATAATATTGATCGCACCATTGCCCTCATCCGTCAGGCCGCTGCTGGCGGTGCTCAGATCATTCTGCCTTCAGAATTGTTCCAGGGGCCGTATTTCTGCACGACCCAGGACGAGCGCTGGTTCGCCACCGCCTATCCGGCCCTAGAGCATCCCTGTGTGACGCAGCTGCAGCCCATCGCGGCGGAATTGGGCGTCGTGATTCCGGTTTCGATATTTGAGCGCGAAGGGCCGCGCTATTACAATAGTGTGGTTATTCTTGATGCTGACGGAACGGCGTTGGGCACTTACCGGAAAAGCCATATCCCAGACGGTCCAGGTTATCAGGAGAAATATTACTTCCGGCCCGGCGACACTGGGTTCAAAGTCTGGAACACACGTTACGCCAAAATTGGCGTCGGCATCTGTTGGGATCAATGGTATCCCGAGGCCGCCCGCGCCATGGCCCTGTTGGGAGCAGAAGTTTTATTCTACCCCACCGCGATCGGCTCTGAGCCCCATGATGGGACATTGGACACACGCGACCCGTGGCGTCGCGCAATGCAGGGGCACGCGGTCAGCAATGTGATTCCTGTGGTCGCCGCCAACCGAATTGGTGTCGAAAAGGGCTTGGGCGATGATCAGCACTTCTATGGTTCGTCCTTTATTGCGGATCATCGCGGAGATTTGATCGCGGACCTATCCCGCACCGATGAAGGCATTGCCTCGGGCACCGTCGACCTGACATTTTTGGACAGACACCGCGCGGCATGGGGGTTTTTCAGGGATCGGCGACCAGATCTCTATGCACAAAACTGAGTCAAATTTGCCTTTCACGGTTATAAAACCGTAACAAAACCAGACTCAATTATTAACAACAGCATCTTCTACAGACATTTCCTGCCTCACAGCGGCAATTTAGCGCATAGCCCCCTTCCACAAACGCTAAAGGGCGGCTAGGACTCCGGTGGAGCCCGATCGTTACAAAAAGGTTAACGGCGGGACTGATTTTGGAGGATACAGAAAACCATGTTTGCTCTTCTGCAAGCCGCCGGTGCTGCTGACACCGCTGCCACCCCCGCCGCTGACGCAACTGTTGCTGCTGCTGCTGAAACCACGAACGCTGTTGTTGAGTCAGTGAATGCTGTCGCTGCTGCCGCACCTGCTGCACCAAGTGCCGCTGAAGCCGCTGCTGCTGCTGCAGAAGCTGCTAAGAACGCCGGTCAACAAAACATCACCTTGATGGACATGATTGCGCATTCGCCATTGGTGTCGAAGATCGTTTTGGTGATCTTGTTGCTTTGCGCCGTATACGCCATTGCCTTGATGTTCGAAAAAATCATCGTGATGCGTGGCAACAAGAAGCGCACCGTTGAATTCGTTGCCGCTTACAAGAAGGCAAAGTCCCCAGAAGAAGCCGCTCAATTGCTCTCGAAGCAACCAGACGGCTTTGCCAAGAAAATGTTTGCTGCTGGCTATGGCGAGCTGCAAAAGGCGAAGGATGCTGGCCTCTACAATAACCGCGATGCCCGTGGTGATTTGCTTGAGCGTATCCGTTCGGCAATGACCGCAGAGCAAAACAAGGGTCTTGAAGAACTGGGTTCCAACATGACCTTCTTGGCTTCGATCGGTTCGAACGCACCGTTCATCGGTTTGTTCGGTACGGTTTGGGGCATCATGAACTCGTTCATCGCTATCGCAAACACCCAGACCACCTCGCTCGCCGTTGTGGCACCAGGTATCGCTGAAGCTCTGTTCGCAACCGCTGCAGGCCTCGTGGCTGCTATCCCAGCCGTGTTGATCTACAACTTCTCCGCAAAGCAAACCGGCACGATCGGTGGCTATTTGGAAGACTTTGAAGCCGACTTCATCTCGCTGGTTACCCGCGACATGGACAAGCAGGGCTGATCGGGGCTCTAGAAAAGGAGACCGATCATGGGTGCAAAACTAGCCGGAGGCGGCGGCGGCAAAAGAGGCCAGCTGGATGTCAACGCAGAACCAAACATCGTTCCATTCGTGGACGTTATGTTGGTGCTGTTGATCATCTTCATGGTGGCCTCGCCTGTTGCGTCAGTCGACATCAAGGTCGACTTGCCAGACTCCAAGGTCCTGCCGTCGAAGCGGCCACCAAAGCCTACCTATGTCACGATTCAGGACAAGGGTGGCGTCGTTGGCTTCTTCGTGGGCAATGATGAAGTCGTGGATACCACGGTCCTCGGGAAAAAGGCCTTTGATGGCGTTGTTAAAGACAACCCAAATTTCAAAGGCGACTTGGCTAAAATTATCGACCAACGGATTTACATCCGTGCCGATGGTGACACGCCATACCGTAACGTGGTTTTCGCTATGAACCGCCTTCAAGATGAAGGCTTCTACAAAGTTGCGCTCGTTGGCGCAGACAAACGCCGCTAGGTAAGGGAGGTACAATCATGTTGAATTTTTATACCGCCCAGGTCTGTTTCTGCGAGATTTTGAACCTGAAGGGAGCAATGCACCATGGGCGCTAAACTCTCCGGCGGGGGCAGAGGCAAAGGCATGCAGCCGAGCTCGGAACCTAATATCGTTCCGTTCATCGACATTCTCTTGGTGTTGCTGATCATCTTCATGGTGGCAGCTCCTATTCCGACGACGGACGTGAAGGTGGATCTTCCACCCCCCGTTCCGCAGCCTAAAGAGCCAACAGAGAAGCCAAAAACCCCGACTGTTGTCGATATTCGCGACGATGGGACGGGCGTGCCGCAAATCTTTGTGGATACCCAGATCACCGAAGCTGATGCCTTGGCTGCCAAGGTGTTGGAACGGATCACCTTCCATGTGCCAGATTCTCCAAACCGCCTGCTGGAAACAGTTCGGGTGCGTGCGGACCAAACCTTGCCATATGCGTCGGTGATGGGAACCATGGCGATCCTTCAGGAAGCCAACTTCCAAAAAGTCTCGCTGGTTGCTGAAGATGCAATCAGCCCAGATCAGTTGCGATAGGAGGGCAATGAGATATGGCTAAATATCGTATGTTGTTCCTCTTGATCTCGATCATTATTTGGTCGGGTATCTTGTACGGCGTCTCCAAAGTACGCCCGCACATCGTGACGGACTTCTTGGACAATCTGAACGTGGTGAAGGCGGAGAAGGAAAAGAAACTTCCACCACCGCCTCCACCTCCACCACCGCCTGATAAACTGCCACCGCCGCCACCACTGGTGGAGCGTCAAACCAAAGTTGTCGTGGACCTTCCGCCTCCGCCACAGGAAGAAATCCGCGAGACCGTTGTGCGCGCCCCCCCACCGCCGGCACCTGCGTTGACGGACTATCAACCGCCAGCACCACCGCCACCACCACCGGCACCACCGCCACCGCCGCCTCCGCCATCGTGCACCGAGGCAGCGAAGAACCCACGCAAACTTCGTGAGTTCAACGTGGAGCGGGCCTATCCACAGCGCGCTGTGGACCGTGGAACCGAAGGCAGTGTTCGGGCGACCTTGCAGATCGACGCAACCGGTTCAGTTGTTGGGGTCATCGTGACCTCGGCTAACCCACCTGGCGTGTTCGAATCGGCTGTTGAGCGTGAAGCGCGTCGTATGCGCTTTGAGCCAGCGCGCCGCAACTGTGAGAATGTGGCTGATGATTACCCACTCGAAGTGAAGTTCGTTTTGGGCGAGTAATCGGAAAAGCTTCGGCTAAAATTAGGGGCCGCTGTACTTGGTACAGCGGCCCTTTTTTGTATGCGGAGGCCAGCGATTGGGCACGAAAAAGGGGCGACCGCAGCCGCCCCTTTGCTAAATTTGAGCTCTGGTTTCTAGGCCTATTCGAAAAGTTTCGCCCAACGTGGCTTGACCCGGTCTTTCCAGTGACCGCGATGATACGCATCAGAGGCAATCAGCGGCACCACGGTGGAGGCTTCCGCAAAGACCATTTGCTCGAGTGCCACCGAAACCTTACCCCATGAGCAGGCTTCCTTGAGGGTCGACGAGGAGCAAGCGCCGTCGCGCACGTCGGCCACGGTGATCTGCACGGCATAAGCATGCATCTCAGCTTCGACGCCCAGAATTTCTGCGCACACCACCGTGTCTTGTGCAAAGTTCTTTGGCACGCCGCCGCCAACCATGAACAAGCCGGTGCGACCCGCTGCGATCTTGATGTCGGTGAGTTCGCGGAAGTCCGCGATCGCATCAATCACCAAATATGGCTTCTTGTCTTTCATGCGTTGAACTTGGTGCTTCACCAAGCCAAAGCCGGCCGAGCTGTCGACAAAGGCGGGGCAGAAGATGGGCACGCCGCACTCATAGGCGGTTTGGATCAGGCTGCCTTCCTTCTTGGCATTGCCTTCGCTCAACCATTTACCCATGGCGGCAATAAAAGCGCGCGAGGAATACGCCTTAGGCTCAAGGCTGTCTGCGATTTCCAAAATGGTGTGGTCGCAGGCCTGCAGCTCTTCTTCATCGATATAGGTGTCATAGATGCGATCGATGTAGAGGCTGCGCAGGGTTTCATCGTCTGGCACTTCTAAGGCTTGGTAGTGCTTGAAGCCGAGCGCTTCAAAGAAGTCCATGTCGATGATGGACGCGCCGGTGGCGACGATGGCGTCAACCATGCCGTACTTCACCATGTCGCGGTAGACATGCATGCAACCGCCTGCGCTGGTCGAGCCAGCCAAGGTCAACCAGACAGACGCTTCCTTGTCGGCGATCATGGTGTTGAAAATCTCAGCCGCACGACCGGTGTCACGGCTGGTGAAGGACATTTTCTTCATGCTGTCGATAATGGGGCGCGCATCATAAGACGCGATATCCACATGCTCGACGACATTGGAGAGAAGTTCAGCTTTACGATTTACGTTGATGGAATCAGCCATAGTTTGGGCACTCTTTTAACCTGAGCCATAAGGCCAGCGACCGCGCCGGAACTCCCTATGGGCCAGTGATGGGCGGCATTAGCCGAAATTGCATCAGAATGAAATCATGCATGTGTGACTGTTGCAGTCGCACTTAAGCTGCCAGCCAAGCTTCTAGGTGCGCATTGACCGCCTCTGGAGCCTCTTGCTGCACCCAATGCCCGACGCCCTTGAGGCGATGTAGCGTGAAATCCTGCACCAAACCGTCATAGCCATCGGTCAATTCCACGCCTAGAGCGAGGTCTTCTTCGCCCCAGATCATCAACGTGGGCACGGTGATAGGGGCAACATGGTCGCGCGTGAAGTTCGCCATCCCAGCCGTTTGGGCTGCTGCCCGATAATAGCTGATCATAGAGCTAAGTGCGCCCGGGATCAGAGCATTGTCACGATAGACTTGAAGGACCTCTGGGCCAAAATTCGTTTGGTCTAGGGCGAGTGCGCTAAAGGCTCGGCCAATTGCCCGCGCCCCACCGGCGGCGAGCAGCTTTTCAGGTAGCCAAGGAAGCTGGAAGAAGAAGACATACCAGCTCTTCTTCAATTGTCGCCAAGTTCGCAGGCCTTCGGCCAATCGGGCCGGATGGGGCACATTGAGGATCACCAAGCGCGCTAGCGGCCGCAGGTTTGAGGCCGCGAATGCCCAGGCAATGATAGCCCCCCAATCATGGGCGATCAACGTCACAGGTCGCCCGTTGCTTGCTTGATCCATGAGCTGTGCGACGTCCTCCATCAGTTGCTCGATGGCATAGTCGCGCATGTGGGGTGGCTTGGAACTCTGGCCATAGCCCCGCAGATTCGGGGCCCAAACTTCATAGCCCAATTTCACTAGAAGTGGGATTTGGAAGCGCCAAGAATGATGGGACTCTGGAAAGCCATGCAGCAGCACCGCAAGCTTACTTCCGCCCTTTCCTGCGATTAGCGTCTCAAGGCGCTGGCCATTGGCCTCGATAAAAACGATGTTGCCAAGAGTATCAGGTGCCATGGGTTGTTCCTCCAGTCCCTGCTCTAACCAGTTATGGATGTTAGGCCTAGGGCAGCTCGTCGCGGGAATCGCGTACAAAGCGTTCTCCGCCTCCTTGTCTTTGGCATTGGTTGCAGGCATTTTGGCGGGATGAATATGCATGTCCCCACCCCAGAGACACCTGAAACCCTCATGCTGGCCATGGGTGGCCGCGCGCGCGCAGCAGCCAAAGCCGTGCGTGAAGCAGGCGCTAACACCCGTTCAGCGGCTCTTCTTGCGATGGCGCGCCACATTCGCGTCGCTGCACCGGCCATTTTAGCCGCCAATGAGGTGGATATGGCCCGCAGTGCAGCCGAAGGCCTGTCACCTTCCATGCTCGATCGTCTCAAGCTGGATCCCGCTCGATTGGAAGCCATGGCAGCGGCGGTTGAGGATGTCGCGGGCCAGCCCGATCAATTGGGCGAGGTGATGAAGGATTGGACGCGGCCAAACGGCCTGCATATGCAGCGTGTGCGCATTCCGATTGGCGTGATTGGCATCATTTACGAGAGCCGTCCTAACGTCACAGCCGATGCGGGTGCCTTATGTCTGCGCTCTGGCAATTGCGTCATCCTGCGGGGCGGTTCTGACGCGATTGGCAGCTCAACTGAAATCACTAAAGCCCTGCGCGCAGGATTGGCCGAGGCGGGCTTGCCTGAAGATGCGATCCAATTGGTGGGCACCACCGATCGGGCAGCGGTCGGGGCCATGTTGACCGGCCTCAATGGCTCCATCGACATGATTATTCCCCGGGGAGGCAAAAGCCTCGTCGCCCGGGTGCAAACAGAAGCCCGCGTGCCGGTGTTGAGCCATTTGGAAGGCATTTGCCATACCTATGTCCATGCTGGTGCGGACGCCGAAAAGGCCATCGCTTTGACCGTGAATGCCAAATTGCGGCGCACAGGGGTTTGCGGCTCAACGGAGACACTCTTGATCGATCAGGCTGTCGCGCACACGCTTTTGCCGCAAATCGCCGAGGCCTTGATGGCGAAGGGCTGCGAGTTGCGCGGCGATGCGGCTGCCCAAGCGATTGTGCCAATGGCACAGGCAACCGAGGAAGATTGGCGCACCGAATATCTGGCCCCCATTCTTTCCGTAGCTGTGGTGCCGGGGATTGAAGCGGCGGTCGATCATATCGCCCGCTATGGCTCTGGCCACACAGATTGTATCGTGACCGAAGATGAAGTTGCGGCAGAGCGCTTCTTGCATGAAGTCGATAGCGCCATCGTTCTGGTCAATGCGTCCACCCAATATGCCGATGGTGGTGAGTTTGGCTTTGGCGGCGAAATCGGCATTGGCACAGGTCGCCTGCACGCGCGCGGTCCGGTTGGGGCGGAAGGACTTACGACCTACAAATATGTCGTGCGCGGTTCAGGTCAGACCCGGCCCTAATTTGGGCAGCGGTTGAACAGGCGACCAGGGCCAGAGCCATCGACGGCTTGGCCATCGCGAACCAGCACATAGGGTTGATGCTCGGGCAGGCGGCCTTCAAAGTGCCATTCCTGCATCTGGTTCGGCCCAGTCTTTTTGTAGCGTTCGACAGTCTGGTTGCAGCCGACAGGGGCGCAAACGCGTGTCTCAATTTCGATTAGGCCGTCGGTGCTCGTACCAACCCGGAGCAATTCCAGCTTCTCACCATCGCCCTTTTTACCAGAGCCGACTTCGACTTGGGGCGTTGGGCTGAAGCTAAAGGTCTGGAAGTTTTCTTTCTTGTCGCAAGTGGTCGCGCGCCAAACCGTTTGGCCCAGCCAAGCTTGTGCTGAGTTTGCAGGGGTTGCAACTGTGGATGTTCCGCCCCGCAAGCCTGTGGGCTTTTTAGGCTTTGCCGCTAGCGGCACGGCGACCAGCGTGACCACCAGACCAGCAGACAAGAGCATGGCGTTAAGGCCGACAGGTTTGGACATAGGTCGAGACGATCGCATCAGGTAACTCCAGTCTCCATTCTGCCTGATCCTACCTTGCTAGGGTGTGAACAAAGCCCTGTCTCTGTGTGGATTTATTCTGGCCCTAAGCGCCATCACGGCCTATCGTGACCAAATGAGCGATCTGGTCTCCCTGCCGTCTGGAGCCCCGCGGGGTAATCCAATGCGTGATGTCGCCTCTCTGATCGGGGGGCAGACATTGCTGCAGATCGCGGGCGGCTTGTTAAGCGTCTGGTTGCCGCTTCAGATGCAAGCCCTTCAGTTCACGGGCAGCCAAATTGGCTTGGTTGCCTCTGCCTATGGCCTTGGCTTTTTGGCAGGAGCTTGGTTCGCGCCCATTATGTTACGGGCGATTGGGGCCATTCGCAGCTATGCGGCGGCGGCATCCATCGCCTGCGTGACCACACTTTTGCTGTATGCCAGCGATTCCGCTTGGGCCTGGGCGATTAGCCGTTTGTTGGCAGGGGCCGCGATTGCTGTGATGTTTGCGGCAGCAGAAGGCTGGATGGCGTCCGCAATCCCCAATGCGCGACGTGGTGATGTGACGGGCTTTTACATGCTGTGTACGAAGTTGGGGCTGGTTTCTGGGCCCTTCATCATCGGCTTCACCCATCCAGAGCCGAATGCGGCGGGGCCGATTATGGCCGCAGCAGCCTTTCTAGCCCTGTCCTTGGTTCCGATTTCTATTGCCGACACAACGCCGCCCCCGCCCGCGACTGTCCTTCGCATGTTGCCGTCACGACTGTTTAAACTCGCGCCAGCAGCTTTTGTTGCCGCAATTGGCTCAGGCCTCGTCAATGGGGCGGTTTTGTCACTCGCCCCACTTTACGCGAGTGAGCGGGGCGGACCGCAGGCTGCCGCGACTTTTCAAGCCGCAGCGTGGATCGGCTCTCTGTTGGTGCAATGGCACGCGGGTCGGTTGTCCGACCGGATGGACCGTCGCATCGTCTTGGCTACCTTGATTGGCGTGCCCGCGATTGCGGCTTTTGTTCTGGCAACAATCGGCGCTGAGCTTTCGCTCACCCTTAATACCATCCTGTTTGGCATCTGGGGGGCAGGTGCCTTGTCATACTACGGCATCGCCGTGGCTCATTTAGGGGATCGTACGCCCCGTGCAGAATTGGCTGCGGCTAGCTCCGGCCTCTTGTTTGTTTGGGCAGGCGGCACCATCGTTGGCCCCGCTATTGGCGGCTTGTTGGTGGAGGTGACGGGCAGTGCGCTGTCCATCTTCTGGCAGGCGGGCGTGGTGTCTGCGATTATGGTGCCTTGGGTGCTCTGGCGAACCGCAAGGCGTCCAGCCGTTCCGAGAGAAGACAAAGTCGGCTTTGGTCCAGTCCAGACCAATTCGGTCCTTGGACAGATCTTGGCGATGGGGCGTAAGTCGTCCGATGACGAGGAACCCCACGCCAAGCCATGAGTGCCCCCGCGCTGCCAGCGGCCTTTCAGGCTTGGTTCACCGGACGCAACTGGGTCCCGCGCGCCCATCAGCTCGATCTTTTGGCTGCCGATCAAGCCGGCGACCATAGCCTCCTGATTGCGCCCACCGGGGCGGGAAAGACCTTGGCGGGCTTTCTGCCCAGCCTGATTGATTTAGCCGACGGTCGCGACCAGCCACGCGGTTTGCACACGCTTTACATCTCTCCACTCAAAGCCTTGGCCGTGGATGTCGAGCGCAATCTAATGACCCCGATCAGCGAGATGGCCTTGCCGGTGCGGGTCGAGACGCGCACCGGCGATACACCCGCCGCGAAGCGCCAGCGCCAGCGTTATGACCCGCCAGACATGTTGCTGACGACGCCCGAGCAGGTTGCCCTATTTGTAGGCATGCCAGATGCTCCCAACATCTTTCAGGGGCTCAAACGCATCATCATAGACGAGGCCCATGCCTTGGCCCCAACCAAGCGAGGCGATCTTCTGGCGCTCGGTATGGCAGCACTTCAGCGCTTTGCGCCATCTGCGCGGCGTACAGGCCTGTCTGCCACGGTCGCGGACGAATTGGCTCTAGCGCAGTGGATCGCGCCGCAGACTGGCTCTGAGGCCTGCCATGCGCGTATTGTGCGGGGACCAAAGGGCATGGCCCCCGATATCTCGATGCTGTTGTCTGAGGAGCGCGTCCCCTGGGCTGGGCACACGGGCCGCCACGCGATGCAAGAGGTTTATCAGGCCATTGAACGGACCCAAATGGCCTTGGTCTTTGTGAATACGCGCTTTCAAGCTGAGCTTGCCTTTCAAGAGCTTTGGAAAATCAACGAAGCCAATCTACCCATTGCGTTGCACCATGGCTCACTCGATGTCTCGCAACGCCGCAGGGTCGAAGAAGCCATGGCGCAAGGCCGCTTACGCGCCATCGTCTGTACCTCAACGCTGGATCTCGGGATTGATTGGGGCAATGTCGATCTCGTCATCCAGATGGGGGCACCAAAAGGCTCTTCTCGCCTCATCCAACGGATTGGACGTTCGAACCACCGGCTGGATGAAGTTTCCAAAGCGGTTCTGGTCCCAACCAACCGGTTTGAAATGCTGGAGTGCCAAGCCGCCCGCGATGCGGTTTTAGCGCAGCATCTCGACGGTCCGGTACCCCGACGCGGCGCGATCGATATTCTGGCACAGCATATCATGGGCTGTGCCGTGGGTGCGCCATTTCACCCAGATGACCTCTTTCGGGAAGTGAGCTCCGCAGGCCCCTATCATCGTTTGCCGCGTGAGCAATTTGACCGGGTGCTGGGTTTTGTAACCGATGGCGGTTATGCGCTTAAGTCCTATGACCGCTTTGCGCGCTTGATCCGGGATGGCGAGGGACGTCTTTTGTGTCGCAATCGGGATGCGGCACGGGCTTGGCGCATGAATGTCGGCTCGATCGTGGCAGAGCCCGTTTTGAAGGTGCGCCAAGTCTCCGCCAATCGTTCCCGTCGGCCGGGCACGCCTTCTGGCGGCAGTACCTTTGTTGGCGGGCGCGTCGTAGGTGAGATTGAGGAATATTTTGTCGATGGTCTGTCGCCGCGCGATACTTTCCTGTTCGCAGGCGAGGTCTGGCGGTTTGAAGGCGTGTCAGGCACCGATTGTCTTGTCAGCAAAGCGCATGACCAATCGCCGAAAGTGCCGTCTTGGGCTGGTGGTAAATTCCCGCTTTCTACTTATCTGGCGACCCGTGTACGCGCCATGATCGCAAACAAAGGCTATTGGCCGAACCTGCACCCCCAGCTGCAGGAATGGCTCCACATGCAAAGCTACGTTTCAGTAATACCACATATGGATGAGATTCTCGTGGAAACATTTCCGCGGAGCAATCGCTTCCATCTGGCGTGCTATCCTTTTGAAGGCCGCCTTGCCCACCAAACCCTCGGCATGTTGCTGACCCGGCGCCTTGAAAGGCTAGGCCTCGATCCGCTGGGTTTTGTCGCCAATGATTACGCCATATCGGTTTGGGGGCTGAAGGATATGGCCCGCGTGGATATGGATCAGTTGTTTGATCAGGATATGCTGGGCGATGACTTGGAGGAATGGCTGGAAGAAAGCGTCTTGATGAAGCGGACCTTTCGGACCTGCGCCGTCATTGCCGGCCTTATCGAGCAGAACCAAGTCGGCAAGACCAAGACAGGGCGGCAGGTGACCTTTTCATCAGACTTAATCTTTGACGTCCTGCGCCGCCACCAGCCTGACCATATCTTGCTAGAGGCCGCACGCTATGAAGCCGGCGAGGGGCTTTTAGACATCAAGCGGCTGTCGGAATGTCTGGCGCGTATTGTCGGGCAGGTCCGCCACCAAAAGCTCGCCCGAATTTCGCCCTTTGCCGTGCCACTCATGTTGGAAATCGGGAAAGTGCCCATCAATGGACAGGCGCTGGAGAATATCTTGGAAGAAGCGGCAGGTGACAGCCTGTTGCGTGAAGCTATGGGCCCAGAAGGTTCAGGCCTGCTCTAACCGTGCAGCCAACGCTTCGAGGCGACCAGCAGCTCCATCAAGGGCCGTCACGGGTGAAGGGTCTTGAGCCGCCTGTGCCGCTTGAGCCCGCACATCACTCAGGCGGGCAATTTCGGCTTCAGCCTTGTCGAGACGCACTTTCAAATCATGCATTTCGTCAGCCACAATCAATGCACCCATCAAGAACAGACGTTGATCACCAATTTGTCCAACAGAATTGGCCAAGCGCTTTACATGCTCGTCGAAATAGCGGGCCAAGCGCATGACATGCTCTTCTTGGCCTTCATCACAGCCAATCGCATATCTGCGTCCATTAATTTCAATCTGTACTTTGGCCAATACACGGCTCCATGGCTTCGGTCGGACTTAAAACCGGTTCTGGCCAAAAGGCCAGTCCTTAACCTGCATTGGATTGGGGCAAATGGGTGCACACCTAGGGCCAGCGTCGCAGCTAACCGTGCGGACAAAAAGCCGTGTTAGATGAACATGCCCACGACAGTGGAGATGCCGCCGGCGATCAAGCCAATGATGGTGATCACCACAGATGTGATGGTGAAAGAGCCGCCCATCTTCATACCGAGGCCTGCGACAACCGCCAAAGCGCCGCAGCCTAGAACAGCTTGCAACCAAGGCACGTCAGCGCCCCAGATCAAGGCCATACAGGCGACCATCGCCGAAATCAGCACGCAACCCCATTGGGTTGCGACCAAAAACGATTGGTACATGGCAGATTGCTCTGCGATTTCCATTTCGCCGTGGGAATAGTGATCGTCGTGGCTGGCCATAAGAACTCTCCGTTATGCCCCTCTTAGCCGCGCATTGGGGTCTTAGGCAAGATAGAGATGCCAGCCAAACTGGATTCCAATGCGGCAATGGTGGCCAATGGCTGGTCTAAAAGCAGGTGATGCTGTGCCTCTGGAATGGTGACAAAGCCTGTACCTGTTGGGAAAATCGTCTTCATATAGGTGAATATACGATCTTCCATCAAAAATGAGTTACCACCACGCATGACGATGGTTGGCACCTGCAGGCGGCTGGCGCGCTCCGACATGATCATCGGGGCGAAGCTATTCCACAAAAATGGGTCAAACTGCCAAGTCCAGCCACCCTCAACCTGCTTTAGAGAGCCCCGCGCAATATGGTCTAATGCCCAATGATTCTCACATGACTGAGGCGGAGCCAGGCGGAAGCGCGCTAAGCCGTCGTTGAGTGTGGCATAGACACGATTAGGGGCTGTGCGCTTGGGTGGTCCCTTCCACTCCTCGCCGGGCGGCTCGATCGGGCTGTCTAGCAGGATAAGTCCGCCCACTCGGTCGGCTGCCTTTAACGCCGTATAAATGGCAGGAACCCCCCCAAAAGAATGGGCAATTATGACGGGGGGTTGGCCGCTTGCGGCAAGGCCCGCTTCTGCACAGGCACCTAAAACTTCATCGGCGAACAGATCCATCGTATAGGTTTCACGCCAGTCTGATCCGCCCATCCCCGAAAACGAAAGAGCAGCGACGCGATAGCCGGATTTGGCAAGAAACGGAGCAATAAAGCTCCACCAACCCGCATGCGCGCCATTGCCATGGAGCAACAGCACGCCTGGATTGCCGATTGTTCCCCACATCAGCAGTTCCAGCTTGGCTCCTTCAACATGGAAGTATGTGACCTCTGGCGTGTGCGCGATGGCGTCCAATGCCCAAGTCGGATAGACTGGGCGCTCGCCGCAATAAGCTTCCAAAGGACCTTTTTCGCGGCTGCCGTCGGCGACTTCGGGGACGGACGACAATTCGGAACGAACAAGATTGTGGGGGCTAGCCTCTGTCATACTTTCGACTTGGCCTAAGGCGGGCGCTTGGGCAAGTCGTAACCTAGCGTCAAGCGCGGACAGATTTCAGCGTAGACCGACGCGTTGGAGGGCTTGATCTTGTCGCGCGCCGAGGGCTGCCTCGTTAAAGCCTGCGATGGAATTCTGGAACAACTCATAGAAATTCAGCTTGGCACCCAAATGGAGATAGGCGGCACCAAGGCCAATGGCTGCGCGGTCCATAAACACAAATTCCCGTGGGATGGTCACGGGGCCATGTTCTTTCAACAGATTGCGCACTTCAAAGGCCTCTTTTCGCCCATAATCGCCCGGGGCGACGCCGTCCGCGACGGTGCGCACGCGATTGTCGAGCAGGGGGGCATAAATGAAGCGGGCCCAAAGGTTCAGGACTTCGGCCAATTTGCGCGTCAGCCCCTTAAATCCCCAAATCTCATAGGCGGCCATCGTGCCGTCAAAGTCATCGCGCTCTAGCGACAGATAAAGCTGCACCACGCCTGCGACAAAGCGCGGTGGGAAAATGCGTACACAGCCAAAGTCGAGGAGGTTGAGCCGGTTGGCACCGGGAGTCAGCGAGTAATTGCCCAAATGCGGGTCGCCATGAATGACACCTGTGGCCATCATGGGCACCCACCACGCCTTGAACAACAATGTCGCGATGCGGTCGCGCTCTTCTTGTGGTGCGTCCTTAAAGGTTAAAAGCGGCGCACCGTCGAGCCAGGTCATGGTCAACAGCCGTCCGGTTGACAGGTCGTCAATGGGTTCTGGGCAAGCGATATCAGGTTGATTGCCCAATAGATCGCCATAAAGCCGCATGTGTTGGCGTTCACGCGTGTAATCAAGCTCTTCGCGCAACCGGTCCGTTACCTCTTCGACCGCTTCACTTGGGTCGAGGGATTTCTCAAATGTTCGAAACAAGCTGAGCAAGGATTTGAGCTGCGCCACGTCAGACTCGACCGCACTGGCCATGTCTGGATACTGCAGTTTGCACGCGACCAAACGACCATCATGTAGGGTGGCGCGGTGGACTTGGCCGAGAGAGGCGGCGTGTGCTGCTTCGCGCTCAAAACTTGCAAAGCGGCTCTCCCAATCGGGGCCCAATTCGGCACGCATCCGCCGTTTCACAAATGGCCAGCCCATAGATGGCGCATTGGATTGGAGGGCGGCTAGTTCTTCAGCATACTCAGGGGGCAGGAAGTCGGGAATGGTGGCCAGAATCTGGGCCACTTTCATCAAAGGGCCGCGCGTTTTGCCCAGCGCTTGGCGCAGCGCGATGGCAATCGTCTTATCGGCATCACTGCCACCAACCAGCCTTTGAGCGCCAAAGGTGGCCGCAGCCGCACCCATATTCACCCCAACACGGGCAACCCGGCTCAGTCGGCCACTTAAACGATTGCGCTCAAGATCTTCGCTCATGCCCTCTATGTAGGGCGATAGCCTGCCCGAAGCGAGGGCTGGGTGTCAGTTTGTGGTCAGGAACTGGGCGGCTTCGATCAAAGCCCCACGCGCATCCGAACTTGAGGCGACGAAAACCTGCCAGACGTGCGGCAGTCCCGGCCAAATGCTTAAACGCGTTTCTACATCTGCCGCCCACAGCGCATCAGCAAAGGTAATTGCTTGGTCTCGCAGGGTCTCCGCACTACTGACTTGAATCAAGGTTGGTGGGAATGAAGCCAGCTCTGACGGCTTGGCCAACAATGGTTCAACCAAGGCATCGTCAGGTGAGGCCGAGCTTGCATAGACGCTACGCACATGTTGCATGCCTTCGATGCTAACGATGGGGTCTCGTGTGGGGGATTGCAAACGGATAGGAAGGGCAGATGTCGCCAGAAATGGACTCATCAGCACGAGGCGATCTGGGAGTCGGCCCGCTATTCGGCCAATCTGGATAATGCTCGCCGCAGCTAAATTTCCACCAGCAGAATCCCCCGACACATATAATCGTTTTGCTGGTTCCTCCCCCTCTGGACCTGTCTTTGCCGCAAAGTCGATGGCTGACACGCAATCCAATAGGCCAGAAGGGAAGGGGGCCTCCGGTGCCAGCCCATAGTCGATGGCAAGGACTGCAACTTTGGCCGCTACCGCCAATTCAGCCAGCATTGCCCGATGACTGACAAGCGATCCCGCGATCCATCCCCCGCCATGTAGATGCACCAATCGATGACCTGCCATGGCATTGGGCGGGACAAGCCATTCACCCGACCTCTGTCCAATTTGTACCGGCTGAAGGCTACACATGGCCAAGCCTGCCCCCACTTCGCCACGGCCATAGTAATCTGCATGCTTGCGGGCTGCTTCAATCGGGTCGGTTGCATCCGGCGGTGTGGCCAGATGCTCAAACATGCTATTCAGCAAGGCTATGCGGGCGGGGTTTGTCATAGGTGATATCCCTTAGAAGCTGCGCGCGATCGACACGCCAAAATGGCGGGGAGGATCATAGGAGGCAACGCGCAAAGAACCCAAGAGTGGTGATACAACAGACATGCTGGACAAGGTCGTTTCATCAGACAGATTGCGGCCATAGGCAGACAACGTGATGGTACCGTTTGGCGATGTCCAACTCACGCCGACATCTAATTTGCCATAGCCTTTCTGAAGTGCATCGGGTGTATTGAACTCAGTGAAATAGAAATCTGATCGCCAAGATGCAGCGCCGCTAGCCATCACCACTGCACCGTTTGCCAGTGCCTTGCGCCATTGGACCCTGACGCCGCCGGTAAAGTCGCTGACCATGGGCAAGGTCTTGCCTTTCAGGTCAAAAGAGGCAAAGCCGCGGCGAGGGTCGGTTGTGGAAAATCGGTCGAAGCTTGCATCTAGGTACGAGAAATTGGCCGATAGCGTCAGCTCCTTTATGGGCCGGATACTCGCTTCACCCTCTATCCCCTGAATAGTAGCTTCAGCGGCATTGGCTAGAATTTGGCTTAAAGGTCCGATTTGAACTATTTGAAGATCGCTATAGCTGCTGTTGAAGGCGGCTATGGAAAGAGACGGGCGATTACCACTGCCTGTCAGCTTTAAACCTAACTCCGCGTTCTCAATGGTTTCAGGGCGGACTGATGGGGTGAATGCTCCCAGATTAAGCGCTCCAGCTTTGAATCCGGATGAGATCGAGCCGTAGACTAGGATTTTCTCTTGCGGCCGCCATTCCAGCGTTCCTTTGCCGCTTACCTTCGACCAAGATTTCGATTGTGAACCACGCGTCAGGCTGAAGAAGTCTAAGAACTCGTCAATCTTCTTTTCGTCCGAATTATAACGGACACCGCCTCGAACGGTCACTTGATCATTGAGCTTATATCCAAGCTCACCATAAGTGGCCCAGGAGTTGGAGACGAGGTCCCCACCGCCTTCGAAACGAAATGGAACCGGGAAATTCAGCGGAAGCGCCGGGTTTAGGAATGCACCGGGCAGTTGGCCCGGCACGGTTGTCACGCGTGACTGGTCGAACTGCATCGCAGTCGCCCCTACCAACCATTCGAAGCGGCTGCCTTTTTGAGAGGCTGCATAGACTTCTAAGCTTTTCTGTTCGCTTTGAGTGTCGAGTGTGGTGACTGCCACGGGTCGCGCTGTACCGTCCTGGTCAAATGTAATGGCGCGGTCGCTTGATCGGATATCGGCAATCACGGTCAGTTCGAACGCATTGAAGCTTCGCTCGAAAATGCCGGTTAGGCTTTTGACCTCCCGCTCGTTGGTGCCGATCTCGGACGTCAAAGTTCGCGGTGCGGCAGGAGGTTTGACTCCATAGAGGAACTCGGCCGGCTGCGGGAAAGGATCGGGCAAGACTTTGAGGGCGGGGCCATTATTGTCTTGCTTAAGGCCAGAAGCGATGAGGCGTAAAGTCCCGCCCGCTAAGTCGGCTTCAATTTGGGCCCGCACGGAAGTTAGGCCTTCATCGTCGAAATGATCCGGGCATGACGCCAGCGTGTTGGTCGCAAAGCCATCGAGCGTCTTATGCTCAATCGCCAAACGACCCCGCATCTGCGCGCTGATTGGGCCGGATAAAGTCAACGCGCCCTCGAGGCGACCAAAGTCACCAAGGGTCAAGGCGGCTTCCCCTTCAAAACTGTCCGTGGGTCGCTTCGAGACCAAGTTTATCGCCCCGCCCGTTGCATTGCGGCCATAGAGGGCACCTTGTGGTCCGCGCAGGACTTCGACCCGCGCAACATCCAGAAATGCAACCCCGGTCGCTTCTTGGTCTGACAGATAGACACCATCGCTGTGGAGTGCGACACCAGGGTCTCCACCGGGGTTGAAGAAGGAATTACCTACGCCACGAATATAGATCTGGCTGATGCCAAAGTTTGCCGTGTAGGCCAGACTTGGCACTTGGGCACCGAGGTCAGCGAAGCCTGAACCGCCGGTTGCACGCAGGTCGTTGCCTGTAACGGCCGTCAAAGTTTCGGCAGTGTCTAGGAGGACCGTACTGCGCTTTTGGGCGGTCACCACAATGGTTTCAGCTTCTTGGGCTTCTTGCGCAAAGGCTGGACCTGCGGCCAGAGCGAACGCGATCAGCGTCAAGGCAGTGCTTTGGATTAAACTGGTGCGCCTGATTGGCAAATTGTTCTTCATCGCATTTCCCCTCTTGTTTTTCCAAGGAGCATGCGGGCGATCATTGGTCTCGGGAAGGACGCTTTCGTCTAATCCGGGCGGACAATTTCGCTCATAGAAGGCGGGTTTAAGGGCGCTTGGCTCCGCCACCTTTGCCGTGCCCGACGCAGGCTGCGGCTGTCGGAATAACCCAGCAGGCGAGCGGCCTCGTCGCTTAGGACGTGTGCTGCACTAAGGGCTTGGTCTTGGCATAACCGATGGGCTTCCAATAGGCTTCGGAAGGTCGTTCCCCGAAAGCTCAGGTGTCGGCGGAGGGATGCAGCGCTCACACCCAGGTGCCGGGCAATACTGCTCTGGTGCGTTTGTCCTGTGTCGAACGCCCTTCTTACTAAGTCGACAAAATCTTGATCGGATGCGAGCCGATCTTGTGTCTGAGCTGCCTTCGATAGTCTTCGATAAATTGCCTCTGCTTCGCTTTCATAATGCTGAATCTTCCGCGGCAACAGCTTTGCGGCTGCCGCCTCCGCCGTATAGACAATTACGACAGCCTCCGAGCTACTCAGACGGATGGGTTGATCAAGTAGCGCTAACATCGTGCCAAGGTCTGCTGCTCCTGAGCGTGGCAGCTCTATCCAGCGCACGCGGATAACTTCACCGGTCAGCCACAGACATAGACAATGCAAAACCATAATCCAGAGCTCGCTATAAAGCGCTCCAGAAGGCTGGCTCATGAAGGGGCAGGTGACGGAAAGGCGCAAGCCACTGCGGGTCACCTCAATCTGCAACAGAATCTCTGAATTGAGGAGTTCAGACGCCAATTGAAATCGCCGCAGGCCATCGCCGAAGTCATCTGCCTGGCTCATGCTTGAGGCCAAAACCTCAAAGGTTCCAGACCGATGAGGCCGAGAGGCGAGGCTATGCGTCTCGTCCTGCTTGAACCGAATGTTGTTGTTTAGGAGTGTCCAAGTCTGTTCAAACGAGATTGATGCCTCGGGTCCCGGCCATTCGAGTGCCGATAAGCTGAACAAGCCTTGAGCTGCCTCTGGCCCGACTAAGTCGATCAGATACCGTACTGGGAAAGATGGTTTTCTAACGCGGCAAGGCACCGAGATTGACTTCCCTCTGAAGTGCAAATGGGCTGGCACCCAATAAGCAGAATCCCAAAAAAAGGCTTCTAAGTGTGCAGAAGCCAATATGCGTTGTCTAGCCACCCATCTCGACGTGCGCGTGGGGCCTCTGCTAGGGAGGGGATGTCCCTAAAGGAATCGTGCAATGTCATTGCCCCTCTCGATCTTTGTCATCGCCAAGAATGAAGTGGATCGGATCGGCCCGACGCTAGAATCTGTGACGGGGTTATCGGACGATATTGTTGTGATCGATTCTGGCTCAACAGACGGCACCCAAGAACTGGCGGAGCGCTTGGGTGCCCGCGTCATCTTCAATCCTTGGCCAGGCTATGGCCTCCAAAAGCAATTTGGCGAAGATCAGTGCCGCCATGACTGGATGCTCAATATTGATGCCGATGAAGTTGTGACCGCGGAGCTGGTGGCCTCGATCAGAGCCGCGATCGGCGTGTCGGATGTTCAGCCTTGTGGGTACGAAACCGACATTATTGAGATGTTTCCAGGCGAAGCTAAGCCGCATGCTTGGGCTTTTCGGCTAAGTCCTGTTCGCCTTTATCATAAACAAGTTGGACGTTATTCGCCCTCGCCTGTGCATGACCGGGTCGATCTGGTGAAGGGAACCCCTGTTCGTCGTCTGCAGGGCGTGATCGAGCACCGCTCGATCCGTTCGCTGGGCCATGAATTGATCAAGCTGAATGCCTATGCCGACATGCAAGCCGATGATCTCGACAAGAAGGGTCGCAAGATCGGAGCGGTGCGCTTAGTTTTGGAATTCCCACTGGCCTTTTTAAAAGCCTATATCGCGAGAAGACATTTTGTTCGTGGGCTCTATGGCTTCATGACAGCCATGAATTACGCGTTTTATCGCTACCTGCGGCTCGCCAAATATTGGGAGCGCCGCTTGGGCCGCTAAGCTTTATGGCTTAACTGCCCAACCCCGCCAAAAGCCTTCGACATGTGCGGCCAAGAAGGCGTCGACGTCAAACTGTGCTTCTTCGGCTTCGCCAAAAGTTGCCATCATCATCGCTACTGCAGCCACAGGGGCGCAGAAAAGGCGCGATAGGGTTGCCGCATTCGTGCCTTGGGTTTCATTCGCTGCCAAGGAGCGCTCAAATAAGTTTTTGATGGATGCTTCAACGGGGTCGATGAAACCATGGCGCAAAAAGGCGGCCAAATCTGGAAAGCGATCTGCTTCGCCTACGGCGATGCGCCAAGGAGCTAGCGCGCCGGGCGCACTTAGCGCTATCCGAGCATCCCGGACCAATTGGTTCAGTAGAGGCTTTGTTGGGCCGCGATGTTCGTCGATCAAACGGCACGCGCCTTCGATTTGGTCGGCAAGTACTCGCCGTACCAATGCTTCAAACAATACCTGCTTTGAGTCAAAGTAGCGATAGACAATAGGCTTTGTTACACCGATGGCTGAGGCAATGTCAGACATTCGAGTGCCTGCGTAGCCATTTTCGGTGAATAATCTTGTAGCCTCGATAAGAATTCGCTCAGCGCGGTCCTGAGCCGCGACCGCCGGTCGGGTACTCAATTTACCTTGTGGCATACAAAATCCTCCACTCTTAAAATTCGCTTTTTAGCTTTTACATTGCGTCGCCCACATGAAAAGACCCAATATGCATTAGTTACCACAGGAGAACATTACCGATTGGGTATTTTCCTGAATTTCATTGATGATCATTATTTGAGTTAAGTAATCAGTAGGTATCATTCTGATTCAATTATCTGGGGAATCGGGCATACTAGCCCTGTTCATTTTCCGTTCAGAAATGATATAACTTTTGGTAACCTAATTGGGGAAATCGTCAAAACGCTTTGACAAGTTGGCTCGTCACGGAAATTTTATCACATTGATTATAGTGGTATAAAATTTTGGGCGACAGCATGAATTGGGGAAAGCACCTCTCGGTGCCGCTACAGTCACGTGCCTTCGTTTTCACTCTAAGAGAGTATTATCTACAATGACGATTTGAATCACTTGGACATTCCGGCGTGAGCAGTGCCAATATAATCCGGCGGCTTCAGCGTGGTAGTCGATTACTGCAAATTATTGCTGCTGCTGCTCCATTTGGTGCTGCATTTCGAGCGCAACTGACCTTTGTGGCTTGGTAGCGGCCATAAATTGGTCTGGCCGTGTCCTTGGGGAGCGCACCACTTTCAGGAAGTCACTGTCTAACGAGAGTCGCTCTGCTTGTCGGACGTGCACGTCAACTTCCAAAAGGCTGTCCGCATCGCCCTTTAAGACACCTCGGGTCGGAGGTACATCGGCATAGTCGCGACCATAGGCGACAACAACATGGCGTTCATTGGCCAGCATGTCATTGGTTGGGTCAAATCCGACCCAGCCTTGTTCGGGCAAATAGCATTCAACCCACGCATGGGAGGCATCGGGAACCGAGCGGATTTGGGTGTCCCCATCCGTCCGGGCGAGATAGCCCGACACATAACGCGACGGCACACCCCAGTGGCGCGCAACGGCTAGCATGATGTGCGCGAAGTCTTGGCACACGCCTTTGCGGTGCTCCAGCGCGGCATCAATTGGGCTATCGGCGGCGGTAAATCCTGGAACATAGTCAAAAGCCCCATAAATCTCTTTATTGAGGACCCGCAAGCCCGTCAGCGGATCAGGGGGCAGCACCAAGAGGTCCCGTTCGCGCATAAAGGTTTCAAGATGGCCCGAACCGTCGACAAAGGTTGAGGGCCGCATCATGTCATAATAGCGGCTGCGCACTTCATCGCTACGCAAATGGGCCCACGCCCCCGGATCGACTTTTTTAGGTAGAGGGTCTGTTCGTTCATAGGTCTCAACCATGGCGCGTGACCGGATGATCAGCTCGGTATGTTTGGCGGGCACATCGAAATGATAGACGATATTCCCCAGCCAATCCCGATAGGTCATCATTTTCGCGCGGGGTTCGGTCACAATATCAAACCCGACCAAGCGCTGCATCGGCAAGGTTAGGGGCTGCAGCCACAACTCCATGACGCTTTCTCGGACCGGGGCCGAGTAAGTGTAGCGGGTCTCATGCGTGATCTCGAGGCGCATCAACGCACTCCTAAAGTGCTGGTTCCGGGTAGGCGGTCGGCCAGGGAATAGCTGATGAAGGCCGCATGAACGGCGTCGGAGATAGCGATACAATCATCTGCGACTTGGGCGATAAAGGCTTGGCCATTTTTGCCCGTAACCTCATCCAACACGGCAAAGTTCAGCCGCGCAGCCAAACGGCCAGACAAGCGCGTGCAGGTCTCGCGCGCACGCTCATCCGCGAGCGCACCCACCGCATCGATATGTTGGGCAATCGTATTAGCGCAAAAGCGCAATGACCTTGGGAAATAAGGGTCTAGCACCAAGAAATCAGCGATCTGATCGCGTCGGAAGGTCGCTGTCTTCACCCGCAAATAGGGCTCAAGGCCGCAACACATCCGCAACAATTGGACCCAACCGAAATCGCCTATGGCCGCTTGCTTCTCACCAAAATGTAGATCGAGCAGGCGGACGATCAATTGGGCGCGTTCAATCGTGCGGCCCATCGACAAGAAGTGGAAGCCTTCGCCGTGGCTCATGGTTCCCGAAACAATGCCCTTAAATGCGTGCAAGTCATTGATCGTCTCTTCGAAGAAACCAGCAGCGATTTGGCTGAAATTCCGTTTAGCTGCGGTCTCTCGCACACGGAAATACAGGCGGTTCAAACGCTCCCACATTTCGGTCGTGATCTGATCGCGAACTTGGCGAGCATTTTCGCGGGCTGCGAAGACGGCGGTGTGGATCGAAGAGAGGTCGCCTTTGCCGCCAAAGGTCAGAAGCCGGGCCTCTTCTAAGGCGTCCATGCGCGCGGCCATGGGTGCAGCACCCAAGGCCCGCATCGCACGCTCAGTGGTCATTTCGGCCTCTTCCGCCCCGGCTTCAAGCCCTGCAGTTAAGGTAATTTGCAAGACTCGGCAGGCGTGCTCTGCTCGCTCGGTATAGCGGCCAATCCAGTAAAAGCTGTCTGCAACACGCGATAACATCATGACCGTGCCCGCCCGTCGCTAGGACCTGAGAGAACCCATGTATCTTTGGAGCCACCGCCTTGGCTTGAATTCACCACCAGCGAGCCTTTGCGTAGGGCGACGCGGGTCAAGGCCCCGGGCGTGAGAGTCATTTTTGCGCCACACAGGATAAAGGGACGCAAATCGACGTGACGGGTCTCAACCGCGCCATCAATGTAGGTCGGTGCGGTTGAAAGGGAGATGGTTGGCTGGGCGATATAATTGTCCGGGTCCGCTTTGATCTTGGCCGCGAACTCTTCAATTTGTGCTTTGGTCGAATGGGGCCCGATCAGCATGCCGTAACCGCCGCTCTCGCCGACTGCTTTGACCACCAATTTGTCGAGATTAGCCAAGACATGCGACATCTGGCTTTTCTCGCGGCATAAAAAAGTCTCAACAATATCAATGATCGGATCTTGATCGAGATAATGTTTGATGATTTGCGGCGTGTAGGCGTAGACCGCCTTGTCATCGGCGACACCGGCTCCGGGCGCATTGGCGATCACCACATTGCCGGCGCGATACGCGTTCATAAGCCCCGCGACACCAAGGGTTGAATCCGGGCGAAACGCCAAGGGGTCGACAAAGGCGTCATCGACCCGACGATAAATGACATCCACCCGCTTCAGGCCCGACGTCGTGCGCATGTAAACGACATTGTCATGGATAGCTAAGTCGCGCCCCTCGACCAAGGGCGTTCCCATAAGGCGGGCCAAGAAGGCATGCTCGAAATAGGCGGAATTGAATACGCCGGGTGTAAGCACCACGACGGTGGGGTCGGGCTGATATTCGCTTGCCAAGCTTTTCAGCATGGCCAACAGATCGTCGGGATAAGATTCAACGGGACGCACCCGCGCCGCGCGGTAAAGGTCTGGGAAAGCGCGCTTAACGGCATCGCGGTTGGACAGCATGTAAGAGACACCCGAAGGTACTCGTAAATTGTCTTCCAGCACCACATAGGCACCATCTTCGCGTCGGATCACATCGGTGCCGCAAATGTTGACATAGGCCCCATGGGGCACTTCGACACCCAGCATTTCACGGCGATAATTGGATGAGCCGAGAATCAGATCGCGCGGCACATAGCCATTATTGATGATGGCTTGATCACCATAAATATCGGCCAAAAACAGGTTTAGCGCTTCGAGGCGTTGCTTGAAGCCGCGCTCTAATTTGTCCCATTCCGCTGCTGGAATGATGCGCGGCAAGATATCAGTGGGGATGATCTTTTCGGTCGAGTCTTCGTGGCCATAGACGGTGAAAGTCACCCCTTGGGCCATAAATGTGCGGTCGATATTGGCTTGAAGATCGCGCAGGCTTTGCGGCGTTGCTTGGCTTAAGCGGTTGTAGAGACCAGACCAGCCAGGGCGGGGGTCGCCTTTGGCATCAAACATTTCATCATACGCAGCCCCCAACTGATAGCCTTCAAAAGGCCCTTCTTGGCCGGGGCGCGGTGGCGCAGCCATGTCACTTACTTTGTCAGGCGCGCGCGCCATGGTGTTTCCCCTTGTGCGACCGCACTCCACGGGCGAGCGCGCCTTCTGTCAAGCGGACTGAGTGTGTCTTGCGCAGGCCTGCTCAAAAAACAGGCACATCCAACTTGCTGAACCCTCGGCAAACAGCACTTGCTCCAACCACCCCATGCCTGTTAGCGTGTCGCCAAGCTGACAAGAACAAGATGATCAGGAGTGCTAGGGATGCGGTTTGAGGGCTCAAAAAATTATGTGGCGACAGATGATTTGAAAGTCGCAGTCAATGCGGCCATCAAATTGGAGCGCCCCTTGCTAATTAAGGGTGAACCCGGAACCGGTAAGACGGTCTTGGCGATTGAGGTGGCGAAGGCTTTGGGAATGCCTTTGTTGGAATGGCACATCAAGTCCACCACCAAAGCTGTGCAGGGCCTCTATGAGTATGATGCTGTGACCCGCCTGCGCGACAGCCAATTGGGCGATGAGCGCGTTAAGGACGTCAAAAACTACATCAAAAAGGGCAAGATGTGGGAAGCTTTTGAGCATAAGGGCCGCTGCGTTCTCTTGATCGACGAGATCGATAAGGCTGACATCGAGTTTCCAAACGACCTTTTGCAAGAATTGGATCGGATGGAGTTCCACGTTTATGAAACCGGTGAAACGATCAAAGCGATCGAGCGACCGATTGTGATCATTACGTCTAACAATGAGAAAGAATTGCCCGACGCTTTCCTGCGTCGCTGCTTCTTCCATTACATCAAGTTCCCAGACGAAGACACAATGCAAGCAATCGTGGATGTCCACTTCCCCGGTATCAAGAAGCGTTTGATCGCCAATGCTTTGGCTAGCTTCTATGACATGCGCAAAGTGCCTGGCCTGAAGAAAAAGCCATCGACTTCGGAATTGCTGGACTGGCTCAAGCTCTTGGTTACCGATGATATTGACCTCGATGCAATCAAGCAAAAGGATCCATCAAAACTGATCCCGCCTTTGCATGGTGCGCTTTTGAAGAACGAGCAGGATGTGGCTTTGTTTGAGCGTCTGGCATTCTTGGCTCGCCGGGAAAGCCGCGGCTAAAGCGGAAAGACGGGCGGGCAGGCTAGAGCTTGCCCAGCCCCGTCCACACAATCCAAGCACCCACGAGAACCACGACCGCGGCAAAAACCAGCGCGAGCGCACGCTTCTGGGTACTTAAGGATTGGCTTGCCCAAGTCCCTATTGTGCTGCCCAGCAGGCCGCCAGCGATCATCAGGCCCGCAACGGGCCAATTCACGAGCCCGGACAGCGCATAGCTCGCGGTAGTTGCCGCGCCAAAGGCGGCGACGCCGACGAGGGAAGTGCCAACCGCAATGCTCATAGGCATACTGGTGGCCCACATGAGGCCAGGAACAATCAGAAACCCGCCGCCAATGCCGAAGAAGCCTGAGGCTAGGCCCACACCCGTGCCGCTGGCGATGAGGCGCGGGAGCAGGATGGGGGCGCTGGCCATGGACAGTCGGACATCTGGGGCCTCAATCCGGGTAGGTTTGCGGGCAGCCAGTACTCCGACAGCAATCATCACAAAACCAAACAGCGTGAGGAGCTTTTGACCGTCCATCGCCTTACCTAACAGGCTGCCCAAGGTCGCGCCCAAAATGCCCGCCGCCGAAAACATAAAGGCACAGCGCCATTTCACATTCTTAGCTCTGCCGTGGGCCCAAAGGCCTAGAAGTGCATTAGCAGCGACCGAGACGGCACCGGTTCCGATGGCCGTATGCGGGTCTACAACGCCAACGACATAGATCAGCAAAGGCACCGCAAGGATGGATCCGCCACCGCCAATCAAGCCTAAAATGGCACCGATCAGCAGCCCAGAGCCTAGAGCTGCAAGGATTGTGGCGGGTTCCATGGCTGAACTATGCCTTTGCGGTCATGGGTGTTTGGGGTCGATTCCAAGGTAGAAACGCCAGCATCTTTGCCATCCCGCACCAACCGGTTGTGCCGGCAAAGGTCAGGCCGGCACCGATGAAGGCCGAGAGACCGTAAAAGCCCGGATGGACCCAGGTGCCCAGGATGACGCCAAGCAAAACCAAGCTGCCCGCCAGAATCTGCACTTGGCGCATGATCTCAATGGGTTGGCTCCGATCTGTGACGACGGGCAGACCTGCTGCCTTCCAAGCCTCAATACCACCTTCCAAAGCATAAGCTTCGCAAGTCGAGGCAGAGGCCAAGCGGCTTGCATTGGCCGACGTGCGATTGCCAGCTTTGCAGTGAAAGATAATCGCATTGTCGCCGCCCAGTGGCAGGGTATCGCCTAGGCCGGACAAGGGGATGTTTTTGGCCAAGCCAATGCGTTCGCGTGCGGCTTCATCAGCCTCGCGGACATCTACCAAACGCGCGCCAGCGGCGATCATGCGCTTTGCTTCTTCAATTGAAACGGTTTTGAGGGTCATTTTTATCTCCTAAGGTTTGCGGTGGACTACGCAGCGCTGGGGCTGCAATAAAGACGATGAAGGGTGTCCATCAGTTCCGTCAGTTTGGGCTCGGCAATGGCATAAAAGATCGTCGTCCCCTCACGCCGGGTCGACAGAAGCCCTTCTTCACGCATCACAGCGAGATGCTGGCTCATCGCAGATTGGCTGAGGCCGATTGTTGTGCCCAAAGCTCCGGCACTGGCCTCGCCCATGCCAACCAATTGGCACAGCACCAGCAGGCGCCGTTCATTGCCAATCGCCTTAAGCAATTTCGCAACATCCCCAGCCCGAGCAGCCATTTCGTCCACTGTGCGTTCTAGTTCTTGTTGCGATGTGGTTTCAGTCGGCATGTGTCTCGCCCTATAAATAAGCACTTGCTAATTTAGCATATCCTAATATATAAACAAGTAGGATTTTCAGTCAAACGGAGAACACGCCATGTCCGGTCCACTTATCACCGCATTTTTCGATGAAGCGACCTTCACCATTACCTATCTGGTGGTTGATCCGGAGACGTCGCGGGCGGTGATCATTGATCCAGTTTTGGACTATGATCATCGCGGTGGCTCGCTATCGACCCGGTCGGCGCAAGCCGTTTTGGATGCCGCTGCGGGGCAGGGCGCCAAGATCGACTATATTCTGGAAACCCATGTCCATGCCGATCACCTCAGTTCAGCCCCATTCTTAAAGGCGCAGACTGGCGCGCAAATTGTCATCGGCAGTGGCATCGACAAAGTGCAACGCACCTTTGCCCCCGTATTTCATGCCGATGATCTCAGCTTGAATGGCGCTGAGTTCGATATTCTGGCGACCGACGGCCAAGTTCTGCAGTTTGGCAATCAGCAAATTGAAGTGATCCATATGCCCGGCCACACGCCGGCCTGTGTTGCCTATCATATCGGTGCCAATGTCTTCGTCGGTGATACTTTGTTCATGCCAGACTATGGCACGGCGCGCTGTGATTTCCCCGGTGGAGATGCTGCGGCTCTGTATCGCTCCATCCACAAAATTTTTGCATTGCCGCCTGAAACCAAGCTCTGGATGTGCCATGATTACAAAGCAGCTGGCCGGGATCACTATGCTTGGGAAAGCGATGTCGCCTCACAGCGGGCGAACAATGTTCACATCCATGATGGCGTGACGGAGGCTGACTTTGTGGCCATGCGCCAAACCCGGGACAAAGGCTTGGCACCGCCAGTGCTGTTGTTGCCCTCGGTGCAAGTTAACATGCGCGCAGGCCATTTCCCGCCTGCTGAAGCGGACGGAAAGCGCTATCTGAAAATCCCGGTCTCGGGGACAATTCCCGTCTGAGGCTCGATTTCGTCTCCGCAGACTAGAGTTGGGCGTTAATTCTAAGCGCAGGGCACTCGACAAGTGCGTCGGCTTCTCTAAAGTCTGCGGTAAATCACAAATGTCTCAGGTCACACACCCATGTTCCAACGCTTCTTCTCTGAACTTCGCGACGCTAAGGTTCCAATCAGCCTGAAGGAATATCTGCTTCTGATGGAAGCGATGGATAAGGAAGTGATTGAGAGCGACATCACCGAATTCTACTATTTGTCGCGTTCGGCGCTGGTGAAGGATGAGCGTAATCTCGACAAGTTCGACCGCGTTTTTGGCCATGTCTTCAAAGGCCTGGAAAAGACTAGCGATGCCCTCGCTGCTGCGATCCCTGAAGATTGGTTGCGCGCTCTGACCGAGAAATATCTCACAGAGGAAGAAAAAGCTGAGATTGAGAGCTTGGGCGGCTGGGAAAAGCTGATGGAGACGCTGCAAAAGCGCCTCGAAGAGCAAAAAGAGCGGCACGAAGGCGGCAATAAATGGATTGGCACCGGCGGCACCTCACCCTTTGGGGCCAATGGCTATAATCCTGAGGGCGTGCGGATCGGCCAAAAGGAAGGCCGCCATGGCCGGGCCGTCAAGGTTTGGGATAAGCGCGAGTATAAAAACCTCGATGATCAGGTTGAGCTTGGCACCCGTAACATTAAGGTTGCTTTGCGCCGCCTGCGTCGCTGGGCCCGCGATGGCGCGCCTTCGGAACTCGATCTTAAGGGCACCATCGATACAACCGCGAAGAATGGCTATCTCGATGTTGTGATGCGGCCAGAGCGCCGCAATACCGTTAAGGTGCTGATCTTCTTTGATATTGGCGGCTCCATGGATGCCCATATCAAAGTATGCGAAGAATTGTTCTCGGCTGCCCGCACCGAGTTCAAGCATATGGAATATTTTTACTTCCATAATTGCGTCTATGAGGAAGTCTGGAAGGACAATCGTCGCCGCACAGCGGAGAAGCTGCCCACTTGGGATGTGCTGCATAAGTTTCCAGCCGACTATAAAGTCGTCTTTGTCGGCGATGCGACTATGAGCCCTTATGAGATCACCTATCCCGGTGGCAGTGTTGAGCATTGGAATGAAGAGCCTGGCGCGGCGTGGCTAAAGCGGGTGTCGGACGTCTATCCGCATCTCATCTGGATCAATCCAGTTCCTGAGCGGCATTGGGACCACACGCCTTCGGTGAATTTGATCCGCGAAGTGATCGGGCGCGACCGCATGTTCCCCATGACGATCCAAGGCCTTGATCGGGCTATGCGGGAATTGAGTCGTTAGGAGGGCTCAAGGTTGATAGCCTTGTGAAGGCAGTCAAATCAGAGGAGTTTCGCTCAACTATTTGAGGAGCGTTCTGATGTCCTTCTATCAATTTAAGCCAATTACCATCGGCCTCGTCATTGCTCTCGTCGGCTTTGGTGCGCTCGCGTCGGAACCAGACGTTTTTGCAAAGCTAGATGCGGACAAAGATGGCAGTTTGAGCAGAACTGAACTGCAGGTGCCTTGCGATCGCGAAATCTTTGCTACTCTGGATCGCAATGGCGATCGTGTCATTGAGCGCCAAGAGTTTAAGACAAGTGGCGACATGGCAACTTATGAAGACAAGGGCGGTATCGACGATAAAGGCGTGAAACTGAGATGGCTGGAGTTTCGCGTCGGCCGCTTTGACCTTCAGGACGGAACGTTCATCACTTGCAATGCGACCGAGGGGCAATATCCACTCGAAGTCACTGCGTCGCGCGCAGATATTGAGCAGGCCAAACAGACCATTCAAAATCGGTTGGTAGAAGATGCCGCCCGCAGTGCCAAGCGCTAGCGTCCGATCTCGAAGCGCCCCATGAGAGGGTATGCTGGCTGAAGTGCTCCCCCCTCTCGAACCGACTATGGAAGATGCGCAGGCTACGCTTCACCGTGTCTTTGGCCATAGCGCATTTCGTGGCTTGCAAGCCGATGTTGTGGCGCACGTCTTGGCGGGTGGTGACGCTTTGGCCGTGCTGCCAACGGGTGGCGGCAAAAGCATGTGCTATCAAATCCCGGCGCTGCTGCGGTCCGGCGTTGGCATCGTTGTTTCGCCCCTAATTGCCTTGATGACCGACCAGGTCGAAGCTTTGCGCGCAGCAGGCGTGCGAGCCGCACGGCTTGATTCCAGTATGGCTTGGGAAGACAAACAGGCCGTATTCACTGCTCTTGAAGCAGGCCGCCTCGACATTTTGTATGTGTCGCCAGAGGGCCTCTCGTCTGGTGCCTTGATCGAGCGTTTGAGCCGCCATCCGATTTCCTTGATCGCGGTGGACGAAGCCCATTGCGTCAGCCAATGGGGCCATGACTTCCGGCCTGACTATCGCCGCTTGGGTGCGCTGCAGGAAGCTTTTCCCGGTGTTCCGCGCTTGGCAGTGACAGCGACAGCCGATGTACGTACGCGCGAAGACATTCGCCGCCAGTTGCATCTGACCCATGCCCCCGAATTTGTCGCCAGTTTTGATCGCCCTAACCTCATCCTCTCGACGCGACGCAAGGACAGCCGCACATCCGCCAAAATCCTAGAACTGGTGCTGGCGCGCCAAGACCTCTGCGGCATCATTTATGTAACGGCACGCAAGGAAACCGAAGAACTGGCGGCCAGTTTGCGGGATAAGGGTGTCCACGCGCTGGCTTATCATGCCCAGATGCCATCTGATCTGAAGGCCGAGCATTTGCGTCGGTTTCAAGAAGAAGATGGCGTGGTGATGGTGGCCACCATCGCGTTCGGCATGGGTATCGACAAGCCCGATGTGCGCTATGTGATCCATGCTGATCCTCCCAAAAGTATTGAGGCCTATTGGCAGGAAGTCGGGCGCGCGGGTCGCGATGGCCTGCCCGCAGAAGGCATTGCCTTTTATGGCTTCTCCGACCGTCGTTTCATGGCCGAGCGGATCGATGGCTCGCCTGCACCCGATGAGGTCAAGCAAGTTCAGCGCTCCAAGCTCAATCAGCTCTATGGCTTTCTCGATGGCCTCGCGTGTCGGCGGGGTGGCGTCCGGCGCTATTTCGGGGAGACGGATGTCCAAGATTGTGGGCAATGCGATGTCTGTACCAATCCAAACATGGGCCATGATTCAAGCCAATGGGCGAAGATGGCCTTGTCTGCTGTCATCCGCTGTGAGGAGAGTTTTGGGCGGGGGCGCATCATTTCCCATCTGATCGGTGCCGAGCCAGACGGGGCTTTGGAAACGCGCTTTGCCGAGCGTTCGACCTTTGGTATTGGCAAGGGCCTCAACAAGACCGCTTGGCGTCGGGTGCTGGATCAACTCCTGTTTGACGGGATTCTGGCAGAGCAAAATCGCGACGGTTTTCCAATGTTGACCATCGCCTGTCCAGACCTCGCGCGATCGGTTTTGAAGGGTGAGACGCCGGTCTTCACCCGCGAGGATCCGGTGCAAGCTGGCGGCAGTAAGCGTACGGTTGCCAAGCTCGCCCTCGATGATGATCTCGACCCAGAGACCTTGACCCTCTACCGGTCGCTACGGACGTGGCGGCTGGAAACCGCGCGTGCAGCCGGAATTCCCCCATATGTCGTGTTCCACGATTCTGTCCTACGCCAAGTGGCCTTGGCACGCCCCACAACGTCATCGGCTTTGATGATGATCTCTGGAATTGGTGAGGCCAAGGCCCGTCGGTATGGCCAGTCGATCCTAAAACTCTTGTCTGCAACCTAATTTACGGTCCCGAAATAGAATTCTGTTAGCGTCACTCTAGGTAATCTGGGCAGGAGGCCCAAAGTGATGACGTTACGTGTGTTGTTTCTGGTCTTGGCTGCTGCAAACTGTGTGCTTTTGACGGCGTGTGCCGGCGGTGGCGGTGGTGGTGGCGGGAGCGTCGTCCAACCTTCTCCACCTCCGCCCCCACCGCCTCCTCCACCACCTCCACCCCCGCCGCCTCCTCCACCTCCTCCACCTCCTCCGCCTCCGGCATTGGTTGCTGGCGTGGACTATCCATCAGCTACGTCTCGCGAATACACGCGCAGTTGGGGTTTGGCCGGCATCAAAACGGTTAAGGCTTGGGAGTATGGGGCAACGGGTGCCGGCGTCCGCGTCGGGGTTGTCGACACAGGTATCGACCTTGACCAGGTCGACCTGAAAAATAACATCTCCCCCTTGTCGCGGGACATGGAAATCGGTCGCCCCAATCAGATCATCGCGGCCGAAGAACGCCATGGAACCCGCGTTTCCGGCGTCATCGCGCATGAGTTCAATGGTTCTGGCACAGTTGGCGTAGCCTTTAAGTCCACCATCATCAGCTATCGTGCCGACCGCGAGGGCACGTGCGAAGAGGTAGGGACCGATAAGGGCTGTAAGCTGCCTGAGACCAATATCGCGCGTGGTGTTGATGCCGCGATTGCCGACGGTGTCCGTGTGATTAATCTGTCCTTGGGGGGATCAACCTCGACGGGCTCTACCCTAACGGCTGCTTTGTTGCGCGCGACCAATGCCGGGATCGTCATCGTCGCTTCAGCTGGCAATGACGCGACCGCTGACCCAGAGTTTCCAGCACAATTGTCGATCGACCCGCGCTTTCGCGGTCTAATCATTGCTGCGGGCTCAACCGATACCGCAGAGGCGCTATCCACCTTCAGCGCGAAAGCAGGGGTTGCGCGCACCAATTATCTCGTCGCACCCGGCACCGATATCATCGCGGATTGCGATACAACATCGTGCTGGCGCTTGTCCGGCACCTCGTTTTCAGCCCCCCATATCAGTGGTTCCTTGGCGCTCTTGTTCCAAGCCTTCCCCAATCTGACGGGCACGCAAGCGGTCGATATTCTTTACCGTACCGCGCGCGATCTCGGTACGACCGGAACGGACGATACATTCGGGCGCGGCATTATCGACCTTGAACGGGCTTTCTCGCCACTCGGCGCGACAACGACCAGCAGTTCATCAGGCCAAGCTGTGCGGGTTGATTTATTTGATGGCGAAGCGGGTCCAGCCTTTGGCGATGCCTTTATGCAAGATGGCCTGTCAACAGCCGTGTTGGACGAATATCAACGCCCCTTCAATGTTTCGCTGGGCTACCGCCTACGTCCACAAGCAAATTTGGGCTTTACGGCTGAAACTTATGCCTCGGAGCCACAGCAGACCGCCCAAATTGGCGATAGTCTATTGAGCTTCACCAAGCGCGCACCGGCGAGTGAGGCTTGGGGCGTGTGGGATGACCGAGTTGTTGCGCAAACCCCAGTGGTGCGGGCCCTGATGCCCGTTTCGGGCGCACCTTGGGGCGGAAAATTGGCCATTTCTCTGGCACAAACAGATGCAGGTTCCGCGACCCGTCCCTATGGATTGGCCGGAGATGCCGCAGGCGGCGGTACCCAATTCGGCCTGATGGGATTGGGTCAATTCCAATCTTTCCAAGGTCTGGTCTTGAGCAAGGATGCCTTCAGCCTCCATGCCTTTAACGCTTCGGGCGGGTTTGACCGCTTGCGCGGTATGGCCGCGACGCGCCAATCCGCCTCTCTTGTTCAACTGGCTCATCAAAGCCAACGCCTGACAAGTGTCCTCGAGATGGGCAGCCTAGCCGAACACGGAAGCTTCCTGGGTTCGCGCTGGAGCGATGGGTCATGGCTGGGCGATGGGCAACGTCACGATGACACCCGCGCCCAAAGCCGGTTCGTCGGGATGCAGTTTGATTTTGCACTGACTGACCGCGCGAGCCTTACGGCCCGGGTCCAAGGTGCCCGCATGGCTGATATATCCGGTAACAAAGCCTTTGCGCCGGGTGCGCCGATTTATGCCAGCGCAGCGTCCTTGACCTATGCGCAAGAGTTGCGCAACGGCTGGTGGCGCTTGGGTCTTGAGCAGCCGCTGCGCGTTGAACAGGGTAGCCTGCGCTATCGTTTGGCCGACCCTTACCTGGCCTGGGGCAGCGCCCAGACTTGGTCGGAGCGCAGCATTAATGTTGTGCCATCGGGGCGCGAGCTGCGCTTGACCGCTAGCCGTGATTGGCTGTTGGGTGGCGAGTCTGAGACCGCGGCTTGGTTAGGGGTTGAGTTGACCCACATCTATCAGCCCAATCATATCGCCAGTGCAAATGGGGAGACCTTGATGCGGGTGCGAGCCTCAACGCGGTTCTAGAACCGTGGATTTGTTGGCCCGATTGCACACCAACTAACAGTCATCGGGCTTCCAAAATTCGCAAGAGACCGTTATGTCTGTGCCTATAGGGTCCCTAAGTGCAGGGGCCCGCGACCCCTTGCCCGGCCGTCGCGCCGGGCGATTTTGTATCTGGAGGCCAGAAATCATGTACGAGATCTTGATGCCCAAAGCCACTGCCGTGTGGTTGATCGACAATACCGGCCTGACATTCGACCAGATCGCAGCTTTCTGCGGCCTGCATCCGCTGGAAGTCAAAGGGATTGCCGACGGCGATGTCGCGACCGGCGTCCGTGGCTTGGATCCAATCGCCAATTCACAATTGTCGCGCGAGGAAATCGCCCGCGGTGAGGCGGACCCAACCCACAAGATTAAGCCTTTGGAAGGCCGCAAGCTCGACTTGCCGCCCGTTAAGAAGCGCGGTGGGCGCTATACGCCTGTATCGCGTCGCCAAGATCGCCCAGACGCGATTGCTTGGTTCTTGCGCTATCACCCAGAAATCACCGATGCCCAAATGGGCAAGCTGATCGGCACTACCAAGTCGACCATTGAAAGCGTGCGTAGCCGCTCCCATTGGAACAGCGCGCAAATCAAGCCGGTAGATCCCGTCACCATCGGTCTGTGCACACAGATCGAACTCGACGCCTTGGTCAAAGCTTCCTCCTCGCGCCGCGCTAAGGCCGCAGCTGAAGCTGGCATCATCGATCCCGAAGAAGGCCCAAGCCTGCAGCCAGCAGCGAAGCCCAGCTTCTATGTGGATGAGAGCGAGTATTAAGCGTTAGCCGAAAGGCTGGTTTGATTGGTTAAAAAGCCCTTCCCCATCCGGGGGAGGGGTTTTTCTTAGATTTTCTGGCTTTGATTGGTGACCCTTTTGTCTCCGCCTTGAACTGGCGAGGCCCAGGGCGGCCGCGCTTTGATGAGCGGCGTTGCCTCAGGCCCTAAGCCACGCACGCTAGCAAATGTAATCCATGACGCCGGGGTTGTACCAAGTGTCACCTCTAGGTCCCATTGCACGCACGACCGCCCGACACAGCGCAGACCAAGACCCTGGGGCTTATCAAAGTCGACGCCACCAGATTCGCCATTAGCCCCACCGCTGAGACGACGAACTTGCGCCTCTTTCGGGATTGAAAGCACGACCTCGTCTGCGCCCGGGGCCAGCACGCGCAGCTTCAAAATGCGCCCTTCTGCCGATTTGGTTTCAGAGAGGATTTCGATGCGGGCAGGCACAGTGGCACCGGTCGGCACTGGCGCGGTTGCATGAACGCGCTTGCCATCACCGTTTTTCAGCGGGGCCAGCTTAAAGGGGGCAATTGCTTGCATGGGACTGGGCGCAGCCTCATCGCCTGGGCCAAGCACCCAAGCATTTTCTGCTTCGCCACCATGCCAATGCTGCACATTCAGTGGTCTGGGAATGTCCGGCGAATAGGCCTTAGCAAAGACGGCCCACACCAGCGTACTGCTAACCACCACCAATGTCAGAAAACTAACGCCAGCCATCTTCGTGCTCGGCTGCCAAACTGGGACCAGTGCACAGAGCATTAAGAGCGCGCCGACAGCTCCGAACGCCCAGCCCAAGCCTAAGCCTAAACCGACTTCAGCAAAGTCTAGGGCAGGCAAGATGAAAACCATCAGAACGAAAGCGGCGGCAAGGCCAAACGTCTTTAGGAGCAATCCGCGATCCACTTTTGTCGCCGTCAGCAAGAAGCCTATCCCAGCGATCCCAGCCGAAGGAGCTGCCAGGATCATACTGCCTGGTGAGACGATGGAGAGGGCCAAAAACAAGCCTGTCACCCAAATCCACGCCCCAGCGAGGACGCGCGTGGCGACTATCCCGCGACAGAGCCAAAGGGCGAGGAGGGCACCTAATAAGCCACTGCTATAGACTAATGCCCGCCCGGCCATCGGGGTGGCAAACCACCATTGGCTTTCGACGCGCATCTGGTCGATTAGCCAAAGCGCGCCAAAGCCGACACCGCCGGCAACAAGAAGGGCGACCAGCGGCGCAAGCATCGCCCGCGCGGCACCCGTTGGTCCGCTGCGAACATAGGCAAACAAAGCGGCAAGTAGCCCAAATCCCAACAGGGCATAGCCAACCGCCACCGGCAAGACCAACATAAAGCGACCTAAAACGTCTGAGTAAATGACTTGCGCCTCAGGGGCATTGGCTTCTGGCTTTGCCGCCAGATGGCCTTCCAAGGCTGCCAGCGCCGCACCCCCCATATGCCCAACGCTAGCGTGCTCAAGATAGGCGAGCGAGTCTCGGGGTGTATGATAACGGGCAACAGGGTTGATAAAGGCAAAATTGACCACATCATAGCTTTTGCCCAAAAACTCGGTGGCATCGGTATCGTTTGGTAGCGTGCGATAAATGTCGGCCGCCATCGAATTTGCGATTGTACGCACGGGCATGGCAGTCAGAGCGGCAATATCGCGGCCATTGGGCATGCTGGTTTGGAACATGATGGCAGGACCGCCTGTGCCACGCGCTTCCATATTGATTGCAAAGGACACGTCCTTGGCCCAGGGGTCTTTGCGCACAAAAGAGGTAGCCCCCAACAGGCCTACTTCTTCGCCATCGGTGATGAGGAAGATAACCGGTTTGGACAGCTTGCGGCCGGCCAGGCGTGCGGCAATCTCCAGGGTCGCCGCAACGCCTGCACCGTCGTCGCCGGCGCCTGGGCCTGCAGGGACAGAATCGTAATGCGACGCGATCAAGGCTGCACCGCCTCCGGACGGGCCTGCCCGGAATAAGATGTTGCGAACCCGCGCGCAGCTCATGCCGCCAAAACGCTTCGAACCTCGACACGCAAAATCATCGCGCACTTCTGGTGTGTAGCCCAAGGTTTTGATCTCACTCAGGATACGCTCACGCACCAGATCATTGGCTGGAGAATCGACTGGATGAGGTCGCTCGTCCCCTAAGATGCGCGTCAGGCGACCAATGGCTGCCTTTGTATCAAATCCAGTCGTGGCCAAGGTTTCTGAGATACTTGGGGGTGCAGTCAATCCGCCCTTGAAACAAAACGCCAAGAGCAAGGCGAGGAGACCTAGCATTAGCTGGATCGACGGACGAGCGGGGCGATGTGTTTGGGTCATGGACACACTCAATCACGAGAGCGTGAGGCAGGTCAAATGCCAAACCGGTGCCCAGCTAAACAGGCGGACATTGTGGCCAGTCCGAAGGTGTTTGTCCCCGCAGAAAAATCCCGCTGCAGACCTTTGTGGGTCGGCAACGGGATCAATGTAGGCTAATTGCGTCGGGGCGGGTCTGCGGCCTGAAGCCGATTACATTTTCAGCTTTACTTCAAAGCCAATGGTGCGCGGCTCGTTGAAGAAGGCGTTGACGCCACCTAAAACGCTTCTCGACTTGTAGAAGATGTGCTCTTCATCCAGCAGGTTACGTGACCACAACGAGAATGTCGCGACGCCGTCGCCCACAGCGATGTCGGTCAGGGCGATCCGACCATTGACGATCATGGAGCTTTCGCCCTTTGGCTGTCGCACGGTGACCGCCCGTGTGACCGGATCATAGGCTACGTCGGTATAATTGGCGTAGAAGCCGTCACTGAAGTTTGCATCCAAATGGGCTTGAATCGTCGCCCCCATGAAAGGTTGTTCGTAATCGGCTGAAACGCTGCCCGAAGATTCAGGCGTGTAGACTTGGTAGATCGGGATTGGCACCGTGATCAATTGCCCGTTTGATTGGCGGAACGGATTGACCGTGGCAGGGATTTCAACCTTGTTATAGGCATAGCTGGCGTTGAACGTGAGCTGCTCTGTAGCCGCAAAAGACAAGTCCGCTTCGAAGCCCCTCAGCTTCCCATCGCCAGGGGCATTGGTGGTTTCGGTCGTGGTGCGAAGCGTTGTTAGAAGATTGCCCGTGACTGGGTCAACTTGGGCATATTGAGCCGAGAAGTCGAGCTGGATATCTTCATAGGTCCCAGTGTAAGCCGCCAGATTGAGGCGCGCGCGGCGGTTAAAAAACTCGATCTTCGCGCCAATCTCCTCCATAGAAACAGCTTCGGGATTGAAGGGCGAATAGAAAAGCGAGCGAGAGTTTGCGCCGCCCGACTTATAGCCGCTGCTGTGTTTCACATAGACCATAATGTCATCCGACAGGTCGTAGGAAACATTCACTAAGGGATCAAAGCGATCCCAAGTCTTATTCAAAGCTCGCGCGCCTGAGACCCCATTAACAACTGGAAGTGCACCGTTGACGGTGAACAGCGAGCCTTCTTTTTTGTCCTGCGTGTAGCGGCCACCAAGCGTGATGTGCAGCTTATCGCCCAAGAAAGCTGGGTTATAGGTCGCTTGGCCGAACACGCCTTTACTGGTGGTCTTCACCCGGCTGGCCCGGTCAATCCGCTGCGCCGCATAATTCAGGGAAAGGTAAGTAAAGGCAGATCCGGTCGCGTCGGTGAATTGGGCGGTATTAAACGCCTGCGCGTTATCTTCGACATTTTCTTCATAGAAGAGGACGCCGCCGACATATTTCAATCGCTCCGTTTCGCCAATTACTTGCACTTCTTGGCTGAATTGATCTTGGGTGAACTTTGCCAAGCTATAACGCGCAAATCCTTGACCTGTGAACACGCCAGAAGCTTGGATCAGGAAGAGACCAGACTGCGCGTTGCCATTATCATATTGGCCTTGGCTGAGATCTCGGTAGGAAGTGATCGACTTCAGCCGCAGATTGTCCGTGATGTTCCAATCCATCCCAAGTCGATGGCCCCACGTCTTGCCGATGCTTTCCTGTTGGGGGACACCGACGCCAGCAACTTTCGCGCGTTTGGCCTGCACGGTCGGCACAGCGGCCAGACGGGCGGTGCCGGGCTCTGTCAGCTGCAGATAGAGGGTGGTGGTCGCGTCGTAGCCATTATCATAAGCATAATCGACGCTGAGATTGGCCATCGGCTCCCACAAAGCAGCGACACGATAGCCGCGCTTTTTGTATCCACCAAAGTCCTCGGCGCTCACCAACGGGTTTTCCACCCAGCCGTCGCGAGCTGTGATCACGCCATCCAGCTTGATGGAGATATTTGCAAATTTCGGTAAATCGACACGCAATTCACTCTTGTAGGAGCCAAAGTTGCCCGCGCCGGCCAGTGCGGTCATTTTGAACTTGCCGCTGGGCTTACGGGACACGATGTTTACAGCACCGCCTTCCGTGTTGCGGCCAAACAAAGTACCTTGTGGACCTTTCAGGACTTCGATGCTCTCGATGTCATACAAGGCGGTACCCAGACCTTGTGGGCGGCCCAGATAGACCCCGTCGACATACACGCCCACACCTTGGTCGCGTGCGGGCTGGTTGGAGTCAGAAAGGACCCCAATCCCGCGTACGTTCATGATCAACGCGCCGGGGCGCGAGAAGAAAGGTGCGACTTTCAAGGAGGGGATGGCCCCATCGCCCAAATCCACCAAGGATTTGACACCACGATTTTCCAACGCTTGAGCGCTCAAAACAGAGATCGAGATTGGCGTGTCCTGCAGGTTCTCGGTTCGCTTTTGCGCAGTCACAACGACGATTTCCAATTCTGGAGCACTCGTCGTATCCGCTGCCGCGGTTTGGGCGGTTTGGGCGTAAGCTGCCTGCGAAGCCATGAGCGAGATCGCAATCGTGCTCGTGCTGGCAAGGAAATTGGAAAGTTTCATCATGGTCCCCTTCGAAAAATAAGGGGTGGCTCTAGGCGCTGAACTTATCGACTTTTTAACGGATTATGAACGATTGCGCGAATGTTAGATGAATATTTTATGGCTATCTTGGGCCTTCGCGACCAACAAATTTTCGAGCTTGATTTAACGTTCGACGGAAACAAACCTTCAGGCCGTTCAAACTCATCACTACCTGAATGCTTGACGCCGCGATTGACGCGGTTCAACAAATTTCAAGCGAAGTAGCGGGATCAGGTAAGCGTCGATTGGAGGAAGCATTCCCATGAAAGCTTCGGTGGCATCCGTTTCACCTGTCCGCAGAGCTATTCTGACAGGCGGCGTCATCAGCCTTTTCGCGGGGCAGGCGAACGCCCAAGGTCAAAGCGTTGGGCTGGACTGGATCACACCGGAAACGGGCGTGGTGGGTGTCGAGCGAGTAATTTACTCCAGCGCACTCGTTGGAACCGATGTTTCCTTTCATGTCATCAAGCCCCCTCATTATCACACCGATTTGGAGCGCAGATTTCCTACTCTCTATTGGTTGCATGGATCAGGAGGCAACCGGGTCTCCTTGCGTCCGATGGCCGCTTTTTTCAGTGCCGCAATGGAGCGGAGGGATTTGCCACACTGCTTGGTGGTCATGCCTAATGGGCAACGCGACAGCCTGTGGTGCGACTCTATGGACGGATCAGCACCCGTTGAGTCACTTCTGATGAAGGAGATTTTGCCGCTGGTCGATACAAAGTTCCGGACAAAGGCTGAGCGCCGTCACCGCCTCTTGGAGGGATTTAGCATGGGCGGGTTTGGTGCCGGCAGGCTCGGTATGAAATATCACGACCATTTTGGGGCGGTCTCTATGCTGGCGTCAGGGCCCCTCCAAACGACTCTCACGATTGAAGAGGGTCCCGCCATGAATGCAGCCCTGCGCCCCCTGTTGTTGCAGCGCCTGTTTGGCGAAGATCAAGCCCGGTTTTTGCGCGAAAGTCCCCGCGGGATGGCCATGATTTATGGTGATGCAGTGCGGGCGGCGACCAAATTACGGATGGCGATTGGCAGCGACGACTTCACGCGCCCGGCCAACGAGGAATTTTCGCGATTTCTTTTAAGTCTGAATATCCCACATGCGTTCACCATCGTGCCAAACGTAGGCCATGATGCACGCGCGCTCATAAACATCCTGGGCTTTGGCTTCCATCGCAGTTTCTTCGACATGACTTGATTGGTGACAGTCGAAGGTCACAATTGTCACAACTGGCAATTATGAGCGGCCTGAGGATGGGGAAGGGCACACGAAGGCACCATAGCCTTTCTAAGGCGAACCGGCTTAGGTTTGTCTTCGATCAGATGCGACGATGGGCGGATTTTACATGAAGGCAAATAGTGACGTCATCGTCGTTGGGATGGGCATTGTCGGACTTGCGCATGCTTGGGCCGCTGCCAAGCTGGGGAAATCGGTGATTGTCCTTGATCGACAGCCCTATGCAGTCGGTGCCAGCGTCCGCAACTTTGGCTTTGTGACGATTACGGGCCAAGAGCGCGGCGAGTTCTGGGGTCTTGCACGCCGTGCAAAGGAGCTTTGGCTGGAAGTCTGCGAACAGGCGCACATCCCAATTCTGCATAGAGGTTTGGCCATGGTCGGACGTAGACCAGAAGCCGCCGCCGTTTTGGAATCCTTCCTAGATACAGAAATGGGACAAGGCTGCACTTTGGTGTCCGGCCAATCTTTCATTGAGACCCATCGCGAAATTCCTCTTCATAAGCCGAGTGCCGTTCT
The DNA here is from genome assembly GCF_049239865.1 of Aquidulcibacter sp. Lineage (NCBI taxonomy): Bacteria > Pseudomonadati > Pseudomonadota > Alphaproteobacteria > Caulobacterales > Caulobacteraceae > Aquidulcibacter > Aquidulcibacter sp. The sequence continues at coordinate 3,012 of NZ_JBMLTR010000107.1, read as the reverse complement.
GGTAAGTCCCCACGAGGTACGGGTTGAGGCACGCGACGCTTTGGCCCAAATAGCGGATTGGCTTCAGCAACGCTGGGGCGTGCGCTTTGAAACCTTGACTTCAGTCCTGAACGTGAGTGACGGCCTTGTGACAACATCCCGAGGCGATTTCAAAGCCGAACACGTCTTTGTTTGCCCCGGCGACGATCTCTCTAGCCTATATCCAGACTTGATGACCGAGCAGGGGGTGTCGAGGTGTACCCTACAAATGCTGCGGCTAGAGCCTTTGGGCTTTGCTCTACCCCATGCCATCATGTCGGACTTAGGTTTGGTTCGTTATCGCGGCTATGCCGACCTAGCGGGCCTAGAGGCGCTCAAAGTCTGTCTCGAGCGCGAACAATCGGCGCATTTGGCGGCTGGCGTGCATTTGATCGTAGTTCAAAGTGCCGATGGTTCCTTGGTTGTCGGCGACAGCCACCTCTATGGCCAAGCTGAAAGGCCATTCGCGTCCCAATCGTTTGAGCATTTGATCTTGGATGAGTTCACCAAAGTCTTCAACGTGCCCACACCAAAGGTGTCCGAGCGTTGGATCGGAACCTACGCCACAGCTCCCGGGCAACAATGGTTTGTGGCCGCGCCAGAGCCGAAAGTTCGGCTGACCGTTGTGACGACTGGCGCGGGCATGTCGACAGCCTTTGGGATTGGTGAAAAAGTTGTTCAGGACGCGTTGGGGTGAACCAGATGATCAAAGCTGTCTTTTTTGACTGGGCCGGGACGATGGTCGACTTTGGTTCCCGCGCCCCTGTAATCGCCATGCAGGCAGTTTTTGACGCCGCCGGTGTTCCCGTGACTGAGGCCGAAGTGCGCGCCCATATGGGCAAAGCCAAGCGTGAGCATGTCTTGGCCATGTTCGAAGATCCAGACGTGCAGCACCGCTGGCTGACCGCAAAGGGGAAACAGCCGGGCCCCCTCGACGCAGATCACTTAATGATCGGGTTAGAGCCTGCCATGACCGAAGCTGCTGCAAAAGCCAGCACGCTAATCCCGGGAGCGTTGGACGTTTTTCAGGCCCTAACCGCATCGAGCATTAAAGTCGGCTCGTCGACCGGTTATACGCCAACCATGATGACAGAAGTTGCTAGGCGGGCGCATGCACAGGGGTATGAGCCTGCCACAATCCTATGTGCCGGTGATACATCCGAGGGGCGGCCTGCACCCTTTATGCTGTGGCAAGCTATGATCAATCTCGGGGTCTGGCCGGCACGTGCGTGTGTTGCCGTTGATGACGCTCCAGTGGGCATTCACGCGGGCCGTGAGGCCGGCATGTGGACCGTTGGGTTGGCCGGCTCAGGTAATGAATTGGGCCTAGATGCCGAAGCTTATTCGGCGCTTTCTGAAGCAGAGCGCCGCACGAAACTTGCCAAAGCCGCCGAAGCCTTTGTCGTGGCAAGGGCGGATGTGGTGATTGCCACGGTTGCTGACTTGCCTTCCGCGCTCTCGATCATTGCAGATGCAATGGCTCAAGGGCTTGTCCCGGGCAGCAACATCGTTTTGGATGCTTCCATCACGGGCTAATTAGACGGGTTGGGGACATTGATGGGTCGAGTTCAAGCGTATTTATCTCGTGCTCACCCAGCCCTTTTTATTGCCTATGGCGGCGTCGTTGCTTTCTGCGCTTATTTTTCAATGTATGCCTTCCGCAAGCCTTTCTCGGCGGCGACCTATGAAGATGTTGCAGGCTGGACCTTTGTGCTGGATTACAAGATCGCCTTGGTGATCGCCCAAGTGCTTGGTTATGCGTTGTCAAAATTCATTGGAATCAAAGTGATTGCAGAGTTGGATGGGTCCAAGCGCGGGTGGGCTATATTGGCATTGATCGGCCTATCTTGGTTGGCGCTTGTTGTGTTTGCGATCCTCCCGGCACCGTGGAATGTCGCAGCCTTGTTTCTCAATGGCCTGCCACTGGGTTTGATTTGGGGCTTGGTGTTCAGCTTTCTTGAGGGACGGCGAACAACCGAAGCATTGGGTGCGATCCTGTGCGCGAGTTTCATTGTTTCGTCCGGCATCGTAAAGTCTGTTGGCAGTCTGCTGATGAGCCAGTTGGCCGTCAGCCCATTCTGGATGCCTGCTGCCACTGGGGCCTTGTTCTTCCCGCTATTATTTCTGGCCGTGTGGGGTCTGTCGCTTTTGCCGCCGCCATCGGAAGAGGACCAAGCCCAGCGCGTGCGCCGCGCTCCGATGCAACCCAAAGAGCGAAATGGCTTTATGCTCGCCTATGCCCCCGGCCTCGTTCTTTTGGTGGGCGCTTATGTCTTCTTGACGGCGTTTCGCGATTTCCGCGACAATTTCGCCGCTGAGATTTGGCGTGACCTTGGCCAAGCCAATGGCGCGGCACTCTTCACCTTATCAGAGCTACCCGTTGCCGTCGTCGCCTTGACTATTCTCGCTTCGCTGATGGTCATAAAGGATAATCGGAACGCGTTTCTGGTTGTGCACGGCATTTTGGCAGCAGGCTTTGCCTGTATTGGCCTATCGACCTTGGCCTTCCAAGCTCAGCTCATCGGCCCGATCGCGTGGATGATCTTGGTGGGCGCAGGGCTTTATGCGGCCTACACGCCCTTTAATACGGTCTTATTTGATCGACTTGTGGCCGCCAGCGGGCAAGTCGCAACGGCGGGCTTCTTGATCTATGTTGCCGATGCAGCCGGATATGTCGGCAGTATCGGTCTCTTGCTCGCCAAGAATTTCGCCAACATCCAACTCGCATGGGTGCCGTTTTTCATCCAAGCCGCCTATGGTGTCGGCCTCATCGGCTTTGTTGGCATCTGCGCTTCAGCGCTCTATTTCCGCAAACGCTTGACGCGGTGAGGCACCGAGGCGCGATCAGCGCCGCTTGATGCATCCAGAATATAAAAGAAAAATGGAGCGGGCGATGAGATTCGAACTCACGACATCCACCTTGGTAACATATGAGTTAACCCAAGCTCGTGCCAATGAGGATGGCATTAAGGTCAATCCACTGGCCGCGGAATC